>DATLEL010000259.1:0-13692 GCA_035525255.1 Usitatibacter sp. | reverse complement strand
ACCGTCGCCAACATGAAGCAGAACCTCGCCTTCGCGCTGCTCTACAACGTGCTCGGCGTGCCGGTCGCGGCGGGGGTGCTGTATCCGTTCTTCGGCATCCTGCTCTCGCCGATGGTGGCAGCGGTGGCGATGAGCCTCTCGTCGGTTTCGGTGGTGACGAACGCTTTGCGCTTGCGGCGCTCCTAGGAATACATGACCCTCCTCGACTGCGTGATCGTCGGCGCCGGCCCCGCGGGCCTCACGTCCGCCATCTACCTCGCGCGCTTCCGCCGCCGCATCGCCGTGATCGACTCCGGCCAGTCGCGCGCGGCCTACATTCCCACTTCGCACAACTATCCGGGCTTTCCCGACGGCATCTCCGGCACCGAGCTGCTCGAGCGGCTGCGCGCGCAGGCTCGGCGCTATGGCGCGGCGGTGACCGAAGGCTGCGTGGATGCGATCGAGCTGCGGCAGGGCGCGTTCTCGGTGAGGGCGGGTGAGGAGACGCTGGCCGCGCGCACGGTTCTCATCGCCACCGGACTCGTCGACAAGAAGCCGGTGATGGCGGACCTGGAGGATGCGATCGCGGCGGGCTGCATTCGCCTCTGCCCCATCTGCGACGGCCACGAAGTGATCGATCGCAAGGTGGCGGTTTATGGGCCCGCCGGGATGGCGACGGGGCACGCGGAATTCATGCTGACGTTCACCGACAACCTGTCGCTGCTGGTGCCGCCGGGGGACCCGCTAATCGGGCCCGGGGAGCGCGCGCGGCTGGCGGCCGCCGGGATCGAGGCGGTGGATTCACCGGTGGAGGAGCTGTCCATGGGCGCCGACCGGAAGGCGCGCGTGCGCCTCGCCGACGGGCGCGAGCTGCGCTTCGACACTGTCTATCCCACGTTCGGCTGCCACATGCGCTCGAATCTCGCGGCGGCGCTCGGCGCGCGCACCACGGAAGCCGGCGACATCTACGTGGATTCGCACCAGCAGACTTCGGTGCCGGGGCTTTATGCCGCCGGGGATGTCGTGGCGGCGTTGAACCAGCTGAGCGTGGCCGTCGGCCATGCGGCCATCGCGGCGACTGCGATCCACAACGCGCTGCGCGCCTAAGATAGCGCATGGCGATCCACGACCTTTCCCACTGGCAGCACACGCACGCGTTCGACCCCGGCAACCGCGCCGCCGAGCGCCGCACCTGGATCGTGGTCGGCATCACGGCGTTCACCATGGTGGCGGAGATCGTCGCGGGCATCGTGACGGGCTCCATGGCGCTGCTCGCGGATGGCTGGCACATGGCGACGCACGTGGTCGCGCTGTCGATCGCCGGACTCGCGTACCTGCTGGCGCGGCGCTGGTCCGCCGACCATCGCTTCGCGTTCGGGACCTGGAAGATCGAGGTGCTGGGCGCATTCACCAGCGCGCTGCTGCTGGGCGTCGTGGCGCTCGCGATGGTGTGGGAGTCCGTGCACCGGTTGCTGCAGCCGGAGCGCATCGACTTCGTGCCCGCGCTGGTGGTGGCGGTGATCGGGCTCATCGTGAACCTCGCCTCGGCGCTGGTGCTGGAAGGCAAGCACGACCACTCGCATCACGACCATCCCCCTCGGGATGACCCTCACCATGGGCACGACCACCACGACCATGGCCACGATCACCACGGCCACACCCAGGGCGAGGACCTCAACCTGCGTTCGGCTTACGTGCACGTGGTGGCGGATGCGTTCACGTCGGTGCTCGCGATCGCCGCGCTGTCGGCCGGATTGTGGGGCGGCTGGCTGTGGCTCGATCCCGCGATGGGAATCGTGGGCGCGCTGGTGATCGCGTGGTGGGCGCGCGGGCTGCTGGCGGACTCCGCGCGCGTGCTGCTCGATCGCGAGATGGACGCGCCGGTGGTGGGCGAGATCCGCCGCGCCATCGAGAGCGACGGCGACGCCGAGATCGCCGACCTGCACGTCTGGCGCGTCGGGCGCGCGAGCTACGCGGCGGTCGTCACCGTGGTGGCCCACCAGCCCCTCGAGCCCGAGGCCTATCGCCGCCGCGTGGCCTCGCTGCCCACGCTCGTCCACGTCTCCGTCGAGGTCAACCGCTGCCCCCACGGCGATTGCCCTTGACCACAACTGGTGTCAGACACGAGTTTCAATTGCCGACATCCGTGTCTGACACCAGTTTTAGTGAAGTCCTCGACTTCTGGTTCGGGGAGCCGCGCGGGAAGCCGCGTGCGGAGTGGTTCCGCAAGGACGCGGCGTTCGATGCGGTCATCCGCGAGCGCTTCGGTGCGTTGCACGCGGCGGCGTCGCGGCGCGAGCGGGAGGGGTGGCGTGCGAATGCCGAGTCGATGCTGGCGCTGGTGATCGTGCTCGACCAGTTCTCACGCAACCTGTACCGCGGCGATGCGCGCGCCTTCGCGCAGGACGCGCATGCGCGCGAGTGCGCCGTCGAAGCGCTGGTGCGCGGCGACGACCTCGGGCTGCCGCCGGTGGAGCGCCAGTTCCTCTACCTGCCGTTCGAGCACAGCGAGGATCGCGCCGACCAGGAGAAGTGCGTGGACCTGATGCGCTCGCTCGAGTGCTTCGAGGAGACGCGCGGGCTCACGGAGTGGGCGGTGCGGCACTGCGAGATCATCCAGCGCTTCGGGCGCTTCCCGCACCGCAATGCCGCGCTGGGCCGGGCTTCGACGCCCGAGGAAATCGAGTTCCTCAGGCAGCCCGGCAGCGGGTTCTAGCTCGCCTTCTTGCGCTGCGCGGTGGGCGCGAGCGGTGCCGCCTTCTTGTCATGGCGCGGGCGCGTCTTGCCGTAGCTGCCCTTGAAGACCTTGCCCTTGAAGCTGCGCTTGTCGCCCCTGCCCATGTGCCCGTCCTTCGCGAATGTGGAAGCGGACATTATAGGCGCGAGGCCCCTCATTTCGCGGTGCGGTCGCGCAGCTTGTACTCCTCGGGCACCTTGAAGAGCTCCGCCCCGGGCTCGCCGCGCTTGATCCCGGCCAGGCGATAGATGGTCTCGCCGGTGCGCGGATCGGCATTGCGCGAGTAGACCGTCACCTGCAGCTCGGGCGAGTACCAGCTTTCGGAGACGACGTTGATGGCGCTGCGGTTGCCGATCTCGCCCGCCGGGATGGTCCACGTGGTCGCGCGGCCCTCGGCCTTTACGCCGTCGAAGTCCTTGGTGCCGAGGTTGGTGGTGATGCCCTTGCCCAGCTTCGCGGTGCTCTCGAAGCGCATGGTCTGGATGCCGGGCATGGGCGGCAGCGGCGGCAACGGCACCACGGCGCCCGGGGGGATCGGCGGCATCGGCGGCAGCGGCGGCACCGGCATGTGCTCGTCGTCGCCGCTGCGCACCACGCGCACCCGTACTTCCTCGCGGCGCGTGCCGTCGGGGGAGACGCTGGTGGTGCTGCGCGTCACGTTGGAGCCGCCGTCCGCGCGCGCGATCTCCTTGCCGTCGATGAAGACCTTGCCGCCTTCGACGCGCACTTCCTTGCCGCTCTTCGCGCGCAGGTTCACGGTGCCGCCCGCGACCTCCTCGCCATCGACGAACACCTTGCCGTCCTCGATGCGGATCTCGGTCGCGTTCACGCGCACCACCTGGCGATTCTTTATCTCCCGCTTCACTTCCTTGGCGATTTCCTTCTCGTTCACGATCGGGTGCGCCATGTGCGAGGTGACGATGGCACGCTTGGCGCCGGGGGTAAGCACGTAGGTCTTCGATTCCACCGGATCGGTGATGTAGACGACACGCTCGCGGCCGTCGCCGCCCGACTCCTGGCGCGTGCGCCCCGCGCCATCGCGATAGACGGCGCCCGAGGTGCGCCGCGTGATCACATTGCCGTCGGCGAGCGGCTGGTTGTTTTCGGTGACCACTTCCGCGCTATAGGGCGCGCCCTTCACCAGCTTGGCGCTGCCGACGCGCCCCGCGAACATCGTGCCCATGGAGGCGCGCATCTCGCGCGAGTAGTCGTCGGCCCATCGCTTCCAGACGTCGGCCTGGGCATCGTTGGCGGCGAGATGGCGGTGGTCGAGCAGGATCACGTGCTCTTCGTTGCTGGCCAGGGCCGGGGTCGCCGCGAGGGCGGCGAGGACGAGTGCTGCGAGGGTGCGTTGCATGGCGTTGTCCTTGTGGGATTTCAATTGATCAGGCGGATGGCGAGCGCCTCGCCATCGGCGGAATAAAGCATTTCCGCGCGCACCGGCTCGCCCGCCCGATCGGGAGATACGGGCAACCCCCAGTCGGCGAGAAGCGCGCGCGGAAATTCGGAAGCGACGACCGTGGTGCCGGGCTCGAGGGCGATGCGCTCGAGGGGCTTCAAGGCGAGGAACGGTCCCGCGTCCGCTTCGAGCGCGGCGGTGGCGATAGCGGCGTGCATCGGCGGGACCGGCGCGCGGATCATCCAGCTGGTGACCGCCGCGGTGGCGAGGAGTGCCAGCGGCGGCATCCACCAGAGGCTGGGGCGCCGTTCGCGATGGACGCGGCGGAAGCGCGCGGCGAGGGCGCCTTCGAGCGCCGCGGGCGGGTGCAGGGACTCCATCGCCTGGCGCAATTCGCCCAAGCGCGTATCGATCGGTTCGGGATTCATCACGAGACGGCCTCCTTCGCGCCGGCGCCGTAGGGGGCCAGGCGTTGCGCGAGCTGGGCGCGCGCGCGGTGCAAGCGGGAACGGACGGTGCCGATGTCGATGCCGCAGACCTGTGCCGCCTCGGCGTAGCTGAGCTCGGAGAGCTCGCACAGGATCAGCACGTCACGGTAGTGCGGCGCGATGGCGGCGAGGGCACGGCGCACTTCCTCGGCGGCTTCGTCCTGGAGCACGCGGTCGAGCGGCGTCGCGTAATCGATCTGCACTTCATCGAGCAGCGCGTCGTCCTGCAGGGCGGCGGGATCGGTCGCGTCCTCGCGATGGCGGAACTGCTTGCGGGCCATGTTGCGCGCGACGCCGCAGAGCCACGCGCCGATCGCCCCGCGCGTCGGATCGTACTGGTTGGGGTTGCCGATGAAGTGGATGAAGGTGTCCTGGGTCACGTCGGCCGCTGCCGCCGCCGAGCCGCAATAGAGCAGCGCGAAGCGGTACACCGCGTCGCGATGGCGCCGGTAGAGCGCCACGAACGCCGACTCGTCCCCCTGCTTCATGCGGGCGAGGAGCGCGTTCTCGGCCTTGGGATCGTGGGGAGGCATCGCCATGGGTTGGTTGTCACCCCTATTGCCTGGCGGCCGGGGAAAGGTTCCAGCTATTCGGCGTCGGGCTGGCGCTCGGGGCTGGCGTCGGCGAAGGCGGCGATTCGCAGGCACGCCGCGTCGATAGCGCGGATGCGGGGGTAGGCCGCCAGGTCGACCGCGAGGCGCCTGGCGTTGGCGACCTGGGGGACCAGGCAGATGTCCGCGAGAGTGGGGGTGTCGCCGAGGCAAAAGGGGCCGCTGGCACGCTCCACCAGTTGCGTTTCCAGTGCATCGAAACCCTCGCGCACCCAGTGTCGATACCAGTCGTCGCGCCGCGGCTCCTCGATCGCGAGGTCCTTGCCGAGGTAGCGCAGCACGCGCAGGTTGTTGAGCGGATGGATGTCGCAGGCGATGGCGAGCGCCACGGCGCGCACCCAGGCGCGATCTTCCGCGCGCGCCGGCAGCAGCGGCGGCTGGGGGTGAGTCTCCTCGAGGTACTCGATGATCGCGAGCGACTGGGTGAGCCGCCGATCGTCGACCACCAATGTCGGCAGCAAGCCCTGCGGGTTTATCGCGAGGTAGGGCTCGGCGCGCTGTTCCGACTTGCGCAGGTGGACGAAGCGACGCTCCGCGGCGAGCCCTTTCAAGTTGAGCGCGATGCGCACGCGATACGCCGCGGACGAGCGGAAGTAATCGTAGAGGATCATCCCGGCGATCATATCTTCCTTATACTTTCCCGGATGCAACACGTCATACGACGCGCCATCGCGCTCCCCGGGCGGGAGGCCATCGCGCAGCGCCTCGCAATGCACCCGCCGATCGAGGAGCTGTTCACCGCGGACGATCTCGAGAAGCAGACGGCCGCGACGGAGAAGCCGCTCAAGCCCGCCGCGGTGCTGCTGCTGGTGGTGGATCACCCCGGCGATCCGGCGGTCGTCTTCACGCAACGCACCGCGCACCTCGCCGATCACGCCGGGCAGATCAGCTTCCCAGGCGGCCGCTGCGACGAGGCCGACTGCACCCCCGAGCGCACCGCGCTTCGCGAAGCCGAGGAGGAAGTCGGCATTGCCGCCGATCGCGTGCACCTGCTCGGCCGCCTGCCCGAGTACCGCACGTCCACCGGCTTCTCCGTGACCCCGGTCGTGGGATGGGCAGACCCGCCGCTCGAATACCGGCCTGATCCCCACGAGGTCGCCGATGTCTTCGAGGTGCCGCTCGCTTTCCTCCTCGACGAGCGCAACCACCGTTACGAGAGCGCCTTCTTCAAGGGCCGCATGCGCCACTACTGGGCGATGCCCTACGGCGATCGCTTCATCTGGGGCGCTACCGCCGGCATGCTCGTGACCTTCCACCGCCTGATGACGCGGAAAATCTAAAACTGGTGTCAGACACGAGTATTGGATAGAGAAACTCGTGTCTGACACCAGTTGACAGGCACGAACGGTCGTACTATTATGCGCGCATGACACCTGCCGCATTGAAGGCCACCAAGGGCGAAGAGACGCGCGCGCAGATACTCGCAGCCGCCGTGGAGCAGGCGAGCGCGCGCGGGTTCGAGTCGCTGACCATCGGTTCGCTGGCCGAGCGCACCGGGCTGTCGAAGAGCGGCCTGTTCGCGCACTTCGGCTCCAAGCTCGACCTGCAGGTGGCCGCGCTGGATGAGGCCGCGCGGCAGTTCACCGAGCAGGTGTTCCTGCCGGCGCTCAAGGCGCCGCGCGGCCTCAAGCGCCTGCGAGCGTTGTTCGAGAACTGGATCACCTGGCCGCAGCGCGCGCGGCTGCCGGGCGGTTGTCCCATCGATGCCGCCACGCGCGAGTACGACCACCATCCCGGACCGATGCGCGACGCGGTGATCGACCGCCAGCGCCTGCTCGACCGGGAGCTTTCGAAGACGGTGCAGCTCGCCATCGACACCGGCGAGCTCGCGCCCGGCACCGACCCCGCCGAGGTCGCCTTCAGCATCCTGGGCGTGGTGCTCGTCTTCTATCGCAGCGAGCTTTCGCTCGGCACCGCCGAGGCCACGCGCCGCGCGCGCACCGCCTTCGACCGCCTGCTGCAGCAGTACACCCCCCGCTAGCGCCACGAAAGGATCGCCCCCATGCCCGCTGCCACGATGAATAGTACGAACGTTCGTAACGCGTTGCACCTGCTCCGTTATCGCGCGCAAGTCGCGTTCACATCGGTGCTGGCGCCCGACCGGGCCGTGGACACCGCGGCCCGCCTCTTCACCACCCCTCCACGCATCCCGCACACCGCGCGCGAGTTGGAATTGCTCGCCACGGGCACACGCTTCGAGGTCCGCGATGGCGCTCTGTCCCTCATGGCGTGGCGCTTCGGCCGCGCTGATCGTCCAGTGGTCCTCCTCTCCCACGGCTGGGGTGGCCGCGGCGCGCAGCTGCGCACCTTCGTGCCCGTGCTGCTCGAATCCGGCTACCAGGTGGTGCTGTTCGACCACGTAGGCCACGGCCATAGCGGCGGCGTCGCATCGACCCTGGTGCACTTCGTCCGCGGGCTCGAAGCAGTGGCGCGGCACGTCGAATCACAAGGCGCACGAATTATCGGTGTCGTCGGCCATTCCCTCGGCGCCGCCGCCGCCGGCGCGTGGCTGAATGCCAACGGCCGCGACATGCGGGCAGTCCTCATCGCCCCGCCCACGTCTCTCGAGCGCTATTCCGGCTTCTTCGCGCGCAAGCTCGGCATCCCCGAGCGCATTCGAAGCGCGATGCAGGAGCGCTTCGAGCGCGCGCTCGGACAGCCGTGGAAGGATTTCGAGCTGCCGCAATCGGTGGCCAATGTCCGCGCCCCCGCGCTGGTGATCCACGATCTCGCCGACGCGGAAGTCGCCGCCGCCTCCGGCATCGCCCTCGCGCGCGCCTGGCCGGGCGCCCGCTTCGTCGCCACGCGCGGGCTCGGCCATCGCGGCGTGCTCCGCGACGCCGGCGTTGCGCGCGACGTGGCCGACTTCATCGCGAACCACGTGGTGTTCGCACCCCCGCCCGCGCGCGGAGACGCGCATTCCTTCGGCGCCCCCGCGCCCATCCTCTAGGGACCACCTCCATGAAACCGACCGTTCGCCAGGACACGCCGCGCGTCGTCGCGGTCGCCGTGATTTTCTTTGGAGCGCTCGCAGGCCTGGGCTGGGTGGACGGCGTCTATTCGCGCCTGGAGACCGAAGCCGCCATGGCGCTGGCGCTCTTCGCGCTCGCGTTCGCCGCAGGCACCTACACGCTCGACCATGAGGTGCGCGCGTGGGTGAACGGGTCGCTGCGACTCAGGACAGGGACTGCGAAGTCACCTGGCGCGAAGCGGGCCGCGACTTGAGCTCCGCGTACCAGCGCGCGAGGTGGGGCCGTGGCGCGCGCGCGAGCGGCAGGTTGAGCCAGCGGTGCGCGGAGCAGCCGAGGATGATGTCGGCCGCGGTGAAGGAATCGCCCGCCACGTAGGCGCGCTGGGCGAGGACCCGATCGAGGATCCCGGCCAGCCGCTCGCTCTTCGTGCGCGAGCCCTCCACCGCCATCGCATCGCGCTTCTCCGGCGCCGTGCGGATGAGCTGCCAGAAGGCATCACGCATCGCGGGCGTGAATTCGGTCGATCCCCACTCCATCCAGCGATCTACGTCGGCGCGCCGATGCGGGTCCGTGGGCCAGAGCGTGCCGGCCCCGTGGCGCGCGGCGAGGTAGCGCACGATGGCGTTCGATTCGGTCATGACGAAGCCGTCATCGTCGATCACCGGCACGAGCCCGTTGGGATTCATCGCGAGGAACTCGGGCGTGGAGACGACGCCGAATTGTCCGCCCGCATCGATGCGCTGGTAATGGAGTGCCAGCTCGTCGGCGCACCACACCACCTTCTGCACGTTGACCGACGAGAGCCGGCCCCAGATGCGCAGGCCCACGCGACGCTACTGCGGCGCCCGCGGCCCTTGCGGCATCACCTGCCCCGGCTTGGGCGGCGGGGGCGTGATCACGACCTCGCGGCCGCGATCGCGCCACGCGACGGCGAGACCGAGCAACACGGCGACGATCACCGCGCCCAGCACCAGGCCGATGAGCGTGCGCACCTGCGAACGCTTCGCGAGCTGGTCGTCGGTCTCGATCTTGTCGACCAGGCCGCGCACGTTGCGCAGCGCGCGCTGCTCCATTTCGCGTTGCGCGTCGTCGCCGGGAGTGCTCACGAGTGGGCTCCGATCATGAGGCGGTCGTAGACGGCGTACTGCTCCTCGAGCGCATCGCCGCCGGCAGCGCGCGCCCGTTTCACCGTGATCCACACCTCCGGCGCGAGGGTCTCGCAGATCTCGGCGGTATGGCGCACCTCTTCCTCGGCCACGCGGCGTGCCGCTTCCCACGACGGCGCGTTCCAGGTCCTCACCAGCGTCCACGCGAGCGCGTCGACCTGCTCCTCCAGCTGCTCCTCGCTCACCTCGGTCACTTCGGCGATGGAGCAGCGCGCGCGCGAGCCCAGCGCGATGAACGAGGACTCGCAGTGGCACGGCGGATCGCAGCGCGGCGCCGTGTCGAAATCGCACGCGGCGAAGCCGCCGCTCACCACCGGCTCGCCGTCGGCCGCCGCGCCGCACGACCGGAATACGTGGCCGTCCGAGTCGTCGAGGCGCACCGCGCGCAGCAATTTCGCCATGGGGAAGGGAGGTGAGCGGGGAGTGCCGCTATGATAACAGCGCGACACGGCCATCGACACCGCTCGCCCCGAGGAGAAAAATGCCAGCCAAGAAGATCGCCATCGTCACCGGTGGCAACCGCGGCATCGGCCGCGAGATCGCCCGCCAGCTCATGAAGGCGGACATGTTCGTCGTGGTCGGGTGCCGCAGCGAGCCCAAGTGCGCCATGACGGTGGATGACCTGCATCGCGAGGGCGCGAACATCGCCGGCTTCCAGCTGGACGTGAACGACACCAAGAGCGTGCGGCGCTTCGTCGAGCACGTCGAGAAGGCCCACGGCAAGCCCTCGATCCTGGTGAACAACGCGGGGGTCTACCCCGAGGAGACCGACGCCAAGGTGGAGGACACGTCCACGTCCATGTGGCGCGAGACCTTCGAGACCAATCTCTTCGGCGCGGTGCGCATGTGCCGCGAGGTGGTGCCGCTGATGAAGAAGCTTCGCTACGGGCGCATCGTCAACATCTCCAGCGGCCTGGGACAGCTCCACCAGATGGGCGAGGGCAGTCCCGCCTACCGGGTCTCCAAGGCGGCGCTGAACGCGCTCACCAAGACGCTCGCCGCCGAGGTCGCAGGCAGCGGCATCCTGGTGAACTCGATGAGCCCGGGATGGGTCAAAACCGACATGGGAGGCGAGGAAGCCCCGCGCTCGGTGGAAGAGGGCGCGGAAACCGCGGTCTGGCTCTCGCTCCTGCCGTCCAACGGCCCCACCGGCCAGTTCTTCCGCGACCGAAAGCCCATACCTTGGTGAATCGCAGCGCCCGTGTCGTCCTCCTCCTCGCCGCGAGCGTGATGCTCGCCGCGTGCGGCGCGCTCACCAAGCTCGTCTATTCCAACGCGACCCTCGCCTATTCCAACCTGGCGCCCATGGCGACCTGGATGGTCGACGATTACGTCGACCTCTCCGACGGCCAGAAGGACTGGGTGCGGGAGCGCATCACGCGCGTCATGCAGTGGCACCGCAGCACCGAGCTGCCGCAGTACCGGCGCTTCCTCGAGCGCGTGCTGCGCGAGAGCGAGGAGCCGTTCACGGTGCAGGAGATCGGCGAGGCCTATGCCGACCTGCGGCTCGCGTACCACCGCATGGCCGAGCAGCTCATCCCCGACGTCGCCGACTTCCTGGTCCAGCTGGACCATGACCAGCTGGCGCAGATGCAGAAGCGCTTCGCCGACGACAACCGCAAGTTCGTGAAGGAATCCACCCGCGGCACGGCCGAGGAACGGCGCGAGCAGCGCATCGGCAAGATGGTGCAGCACATGGAAGGCTGGCTGGGCGAGGTGAACGAGGCGCAGCGCAAGCTGATCGAGGAGCGCTACCAGGCGCTGCCGGAGTACGTGGAGGAACGCCTCGCCGATCGCAAGTACCGGCAGGCGGAGATGCTCGAGCTGCTGCGCGCGCGCGCGGGCAAGGAAGCGGTAGCCGCGAGCCTGCGCAAGCTGCTGATCGATACCGACACCTGGCGCCGTCCCGAGTACCTGAAGCGCATGCGCGATCGCGACCAGCGCATGTTCGAGCTCTTCGCCGCGCTGAGCGCCACGCTCACGCCGGAGCAGCGCGCCCACATGCAGGGGCGCATCAAGCGCTACATGCGCGACATCAACACGCTCACCGCGGGAAGCACGCGCGGCGGCGGTTGATCCTCGTCAAGCGCGCTGCTTGAATCCTTCGGTGGCGGCGACCAGGCGCGAGCGGATCCCCGGCTCGAACGCCGAATGCCCCGCATCGGGCACCACGTGGTACTCGGCCTGGGGCCAGGCGCGATGCAGGTCGTCGGCGGAGACGGTCGGGCAGACGATGTCGTAGCGTCCCTGCACGATGACGCCGGGGATGCGCGCCAGGCGCGACGCCTGGTCCAGCAGGAAATTCCGCGGCAGGAAGATGTCGTTCCTGAAGTAGTGCGCCTCGATGCGCGCGAGCCCCAGCGCCACGCGGTCGGAAGCGAAGTCCGCGACCAGCGCCGGGTTCGGCAGCAGCGTCGAGCACGATCCCTCGTACACGCTCCACGAGCGCGCCGCAGGCAGGTGCACCGCGGGATCGGGATGGGTGAGGCGGCGGTGGTAGCCCTCCAGCAGGTCGTCGCGGTCGCCCTCGGGGAGGTACTCGGCGAACGTGCGCCACGCCTCGGGGAAGATCGCGCGCAAGCCGTAGAGGAACCAGTCGATCTCGCTCGCGCGGCAGAGGAAGATGCCGCGCAGCACCAGCGCCAGGCAACGCTCGGGATAGTGCTCGGCGTACGCGAGTGCGAGCGTGGAGCCCCATGAGCCCCCGAACACCAGCCATTTATCGATGCCGAGGTGCCTGCGCAGGCGCTCCAGGTCCTCGATCAGCTTCGGGGTGGTGTTCTCCTCGAGGCAGCCCAGCGGCGTCGAGCGGCCCGCGCCGCGCTGGTCGAGCACCACGATGCGGTAGAACGCCGGGTCGAAGAACTGGCGATGCACCGGGCTCGCTCCGGCGCCGGGCCCGCCGTGCAGGAACACCGCGGCGACGCCCCGTGGATTGCCCGACTGCTCGTAATACATGCGGTGCGGTGCTTCGAGATCGAGCATGCCGCTGTCATAGGGCTCGATGGGCGGGAAGAGCGGCAGGGACGCTTCGCCGCTCGCGCGTTGGTCCTGGGGCATGGGGGAAACACGGTTGGAATGGTCCGGTGAGCTTATCAGACGGCCCCTCGCTCACGGGGCTGGCGTCTTGCTATGCATCAACACTGGTACAGAGGGAAACCCGGTAAACTATTCCGCAATGCAACAACGATAAGCGAGACTGCCCTGGAAGCGATGCTGTATCAGCTCTACGACTGGCAGCGCACGGCGATGCAGCCGTGGCAGCTGTTCGCGAAGGCGGCCAACGAGCTCTACGGCCACCCGGACAGCCCCCTTTCCTACCTTCCCGGCAGCCGCAACGTCGCCGCCGCGTTCGACCTCATGACGCGGCTCACGCAGCGCTACGAGCGTCCCCCCTTCGGCATCGAAAGCGCGGTGGTCGGCGAGCGCGAATACCGCGTGCGCGAGGTCTACGACATCGAGCGCCCGTTCTGCCGCCTGCTGCATTTCGCCAAGCAGGGCGCCCCGAAGCAGCCGAAGGTGGTGGTGTTCGCGCCGCTCTCGGGCCACTTCGCGACGCTGTGCCGCGACACCTGCAAGGCGCTCCTTGCCGACCACGACGTGTGGGTGACGGACTGGGTCGATGCGAAGGAAATCCCCATCACCGCGGGAGCGTTCCACTTCGACGACTACGTGGGCTACGTGCGCGAGTTCATCGCGTTCCTCGGCCCCGAGGCCAATGCCATTTCGGTCTGCCAGCCGACGGTGCCGGTGCTGGCCGCGGTGTCGCTCATGTCGGCCGCGGGCGAGGCGATCCCGCGCACGCTCACCATGATGGGCGGACCCATCGACACGCGCCGCAGCCCGACCGCGGTCAACAATTTCGCGACCCAGCGCCCGCTGTCGTGGTTCGAGGCGAAAGTGATCCAGCGCGTGCCGATGGCGTATCCCGGCTTCATGCGCCGCGTGTATCCCGGCTTCATGCAGTTCGCCGGCTTCGTCGCCATGAATCCCGACCGTCACATGGAATCCCACGTGCAGTACTACCAGCACCTGGTCGAGGGCGACGGCGAGAGCGCGGACGCCCACCGCCGCTTCTACGACGAGTACAACGCGGTGATGGACCTGCCCGCGGAGTACTACCTCGAGACCGTGGAGCGCGTCTTCCAGAAGCAGCTGCTTCCTCGCGGCAAGCTCGTGGTCGGCGGCGAGCGCGTGCGTCCCGAGCTCATCAAGGGCACGGCGCTCTTCACCATCGAGGGCGAGCTGGACGACATCTCCGGCAACGGCCAGACCGAGGCCGCCCACGGCCTGTGCAAGGGAATCCCGGAGCGCGATCGCCAGCATTTCTGCGCCAAGGG
>DATLEL010000256.1:0-3016 GCA_035525255.1 Usitatibacter sp. | reverse complement strand
AGGATGGTGCGGCCCTCGGCGTTGAGCTCGCGGATGAAGGACCAGAGGGTCTGGCGCAGCTCCACGTCCACGCCCGCGGTGGGCTCGTCCAGCACGATCACCGGCGGGCGGTGCACCAGCGCCTGCGCGACCATCACGCGGCGCTTCATGCCCCCGGAGAGGCTGCGCATGTTGGCATTCGCCTTCGGCGCCAGGGCCAGGCGCTCCAGCAGCTGGTCGATCCACTTCGCGTTGTCGCGCAGGCCGAAGTAGCCCGACTGCAGCTCGAGCGTCTCGCGCACGCTGAAGAAGGGATCGAACACGATCTCCTGCGGGACGATGCCGACCGAGCGGCGCGCGGCGCGGAAGTCGCGTTCGACGTCGTGCCCCATCACGGCGAGGCTGCCGGAGTCGGCGCGCGTGAGTCCGCCGAGCGCGGAGATCAGGGTGGTCTTGCCGGCGCCGTTGGGCCCGAGGAGCGCGAAGAACTCGCCCTCCTCCACCGCCAGCGACAAGCCCGCCAGGGCGTGCACGCGGCCGAAATGCTTCTCGACCTGGCGCACCTCGACGGCGAGCGCCATCAGGCTTGCGGCTGGATCAGCTCCGCCACGCCGTAGAGCTGCGCCAGGGCGAGAAGGTTGGGAGGCAGGTTGACGAAGTCGAGGCGCTTGCCGCGCGCCTGCGCCTGACGGCGCCACTCGAGCAGCAGCGCCACGGCGGAGGAATCGACGCCGGTGATCGCCGCGAAGTCGATGGTGAGGCGCTCGGGCAGGTCGGCGCGCGCCGCGTACTCGACGCTCTGCGCCAGCACCGCCGGCAGCGTCTCGAACGAGAGCGCGCCTTCGAGTGCCAAAACTTCGCCGGCGGCCGTGGCGCTCACTTCTTGGCGGGGGCCGGCGCCTTGGGGGCTTCCGGCGAGCGATTGCGGTCGGCGAGCGTCTTCACCAGCCCGTCGATGCCGCCCTTCTGGATTTGGTCGTTGAAGCTGCCGCGATACGTGGTCACCAGCGAGACGCCGTCGATGATCACGTCGTACACCTTCCAGCCGCCCTCGGCGGCCTTCTCCATCGCGTAGTCGATGGGGATCGGGGGACCGCCCTGCTGGATGACCGCGGTGCGCACGGTGACGTCCTTGTCCGCGGCCGCCATCTTGGTGGGCTTCACCTCGATCGTCTGGTTGCGGTAGGCCGAAAGCGACGACGAATAGGTGCGCACGAGCATGGTGCGGAATTCCTTCACCAGCGACTGCTTCTGCTCCGCCGAGGCCTGCGCCCAGTTGCGGCCGACCGCGAGCCGCGTCATGCGCTCGAAGTCGAAGTGCGGCAGCACCTTGGCCTCGGCGACTTCGACCACCTTGCGCTGGTCGCCGCTGGCGAGCTGCTTGTCGGTGCGCACGAGCTGGAGCAGCTCGTCGGAGACGCGCTTGACGAGGGCATCCGGCGCTTCCTGCGCGGAAGCGATGAGCGGCGCGACGGCCGTGAGCAGCGTGAGGATGAAACGTTTCATGGTGGTTCCTTGGATGGCCGGGGCCGTTGGGACCTCAACGCGCGAGGAGGGTTTCCGGTGGACTTACTTCTTCGCGGCCGCGGGCTCTTCCTGCGCCTTGCTGAAGAGGAACTGTCCGATCAGCTTCTCGAGCACCACGGCCGACTGGGAAATGGTGATGCGGTCCCCCTCGACCAGCTCCTTGGTGTCGCCGCCCGCCTCGAGCCCGACGTAGGTCTCGCCGAGCAGGCCCGAGGTGAGGATCGAGGCGCTGGTGTCCTTGGGAAACTTGTAGCGCTTGTCGATGGCGAGCGTCACCGAGGCCTGGAAGCGCTCGTTGTCGAAATGGATGTCGTTCACGCGGCCCACGAGCACGCCGGCGCTGCGCACCGGCCCGCGCACCTTGAGCCCGCCGATGTTGTCGAAGCGGGTCTCGACGCGGTAGGTCTGCGTCGCACGCTCCGCCCCGAGGTTGCCCACCTTGAGCGCGAGCACCAGCAATGCCGCGATGCCGGCGGCCACGAAGGCGCCGAACCACAGGTCGATCGTCGTTCTTTCCATCGCTTGTCTTCTCGTTCTGCGCCGGGAGGCCGCCTAGTCCTGGGCGCGCAGCATGAACGCGGTGAGGATGAGGTCGAGGATGAGGATCGTGAGGGCCGAGGTCACCACGGTTCGCGTCGTCGCCCGGGAGACTCCCTCGGCCGTCGGCGGCGCGTCGTAACCCTCGAAGGTTGCGATCACGGTGACGGCGATTCCGAATACGAAAGCCTTCACCATGCCGTTCAAAACATCATACCGGAAGTCCACCGCCGCCTGCATTTGCGACCAGAAGGCACCGTTGTCGACTCCGATCAGCACCACGCCCACGATGTAGCCGCCGAAGACGCCCATCGCCGCGAACAGCGCCGAGAGGAGCGGCATCGAGATGACGCCGCCCCAGAAGCGCGGGGCGATGACGCGCGCCATGGGGGAGACCGCCATCATGTCCATGGCGGTGAGCTGCTCCGTCACCTTCATGAGGCCGATCTCGGCGGTGATGGCGGAGCCCGCCCGCGAGGCGAAGAGCAGCGCCGCCACCACCGGGCCCAGCTCGCGCACCAGCGAAAGCGCCACCAGCACGCCGATGGATTCCGTGGCGCCGTACTTCTGCAGCGTCTCGTACCCCTGCAGGCCGAGCACCATGCCGACGAAGAGCCCGGACACGATGATGATGATGAGCGACTGCACGCCGCTGAAGTACACCTCGCGCATCACCAGGCGGAAGCGCGTGAAGCTGGTCGCCGAGTTGGAGAGCACCAGCCCGAAGAAACGCGCCATCACGCCGATGCGCCAGACGCCTTCGATGAAGTTGCTGCCCAGCCGCGCCAGGGCGCGGCGCAGTCTCTCAAGCATGGGGCGCCCTCGGCGCGAGGCCCACGTCCACCGGATAAGGGCGCGCGGCGTAGTGGAACGGCACCGGGCCATCGGTCTCGCCGTGCACGAACTGGCGCACGAACGGATCGGTGGAAGCGACAACCTCGTCCGGCGTGCCCTCGCCCACGATGCGGCCCTC
>DATLEL010000236.1:0-8745 GCA_035525255.1 Usitatibacter sp. | reverse complement strand
GGGCGCTGCTCAGTCGATGTGGTAATTCGGCGCTTCCTTGGTGATCTGCACGTCGTGCACGTGGGATTCGCGCATGCCGGCGGAGGTGATCTCGACGAACTCGGCTTTCGCGCGCATCTCGTCCACGGTGCGGTTGCCGGTGTAGCCCATGCTCGCGCGCACCCCGCCCATCAGCTGGCCGATGATGGCGCTCGCCGGGCCCTTGTAGGGAATGCGGCCCTCGACCCCCTCCGGCACCAGCTTGTCGGCGTTGTTCTCGGCGTCCTGGAAATAGCGGTCGCTCGAGCCCTTCTGCATCGCGCCGATGGAGCCCATGCCGCGATAGGACTTGTACGAGCGGCCCTGGAAGAGCTCGATCTCGCCGGGCGCCTCCTCGCTGCCGGCGAAGAGGCTGCCGAGCATCACGCTGCTCGCTCCCGCGGCGATCGCCTTCGCGATGTCGCCCGAATAACGGATGCCGCCGTCGGCGATGCAGGGGATGCCGCTGTCCTTCAGCGCCTCGGCCACGTTCTGGATCGCGGTGACCTGCGGCACGCCCACGCCGGCGACGATCCGCGTGGTGCAGATGGAGCCGGGACCGATGCCGACCTTCACGCCGTCGGCACCGTGGTCGACGAGCGCCTTCGCGCCATCGCGCGTGGCGATGTTGCCGCCCACGACCTGCAGCTGCGGATATTTCTTCTTGATCCAGCGCACGCGGTCGAGCACGCCCTGCGCGTGCCCATGGGCCGTATCCACGACGATCACGTCGACGCCCGATTCCACCAGCTCCTCCACGCGCTCCTCCGTGCCTTCACCCACGCCGACCGCGGCGCCCACGCGCAGGCGGCCGAACTGGTCCTTGCACGCATTGGGATGCTCGGAGGATTTCATGATGTCCTTCACCGTGATGAGCCCGCGCAGCTCCCAATCGCCGTTGATCACCAGCACGCGCTCGAGGCGGTGGCGATGCATGAGCGACTTCGCTTCGTCGAGGCTCGCACCCTCCTTCACCGTCACCAGCTTGTCGCGCGGCGTCATGATGTTCTTCACCGGCTGGTCGAGGTTGTCCTCGAAGCGCAGGTCGCGGTTGGTGACGATGCCGACGACGCTCTGCCCGTCCAGCACCGGCAGGCCGGAAATGCGGTGCTTGCGGGTAATCTCGAAGAGCTCGCGCACCGTCATCGACGGCGAGACCGTGATGGGATCCTTCACCACGCCGCTCTCGAAGCGCTTCACCTTGGCCACCTCGGCGGCCTGCGCCCTGGCGGTCATGTTCTTGTGGATCATGCCGATGCCGCCCTCCTGAGCGAGGGCGATGGCGAGGCGCGACTCCGTCACCGTGTCCATGGCTGCGGACAGCAGCGGGATGTTCAGCTGGATCGTGCGGGTGAGGCGGGAGGAAAGGCTGACTTCGCGGGGCAGGACGGTCGAGTGGGCGGGAACCAGCAGTACATCGTCGAAAGTGAGCGCCTTTTGGATGACGCGCATTCAGAACCCCTCGTCTCAAAACGAAATTATACCGATCGGCCCCCACCCGGACAACCGCGCGCCGCGCCGGTGCGTTAGGTGACGCACGCGATTGACGTTCCAGCGGTTTGTCGCTAAGGTTCGTTAAATGCTTGAAACTTCACGATTTTGCTTACTAGTTTGTGCGGTGTTGCTGGCCGCTTGCGCGACTCCGGTGGTCGAGGCCCCGAAGCCCGCACCCGCGGTGGTCGCGGCACCTCCGCAGCCTCCGCCAGCGCCGCCGCAGCCCGACAGGAAGGCCGCGCAACTGGAGGAAGCGAAGGCGATGCTTGCGCAGGCGGAAACGGACGTGCAGCGCGCGCGCGCAAAGCGGGCGCTGTGGCAAAAGGCGTGGGAAGATTTGGTGGCATCGCGCCAGGCGGTGGCGGCGGGGGACGCGCCGCGCGCAATCCGCCTCGCGCGCCGCGCGAGCGAGCTCGCGCAGCTGGGACTCGAACAGTTGGCCTATCCGGCGGTCAGGTAACCCTAAGGGGGGAGGAGAACGGACATGAAACGCATCATCGTGCTCGCCATGGCAATGGCAATGGCGCCGGCCGCTACGGCCCAGCTCTACAAGTACGTGGACGAGAAGGGCAAGACGGTCTATTCCGACCAGCCGCCGGTCAACCTCGACAGCAAGCAGGTCAACGTGCCCGCCGGCCGCGCCAGCGCCGCCGCGCCGGCCGCGGCACCGAAGTCCGCGGTGGACCGCGACAAGGAGCTGGAGAAATCACGCAAGGAGACGCGCGACAAGGCCGACAAGCAGGCCAAGGCCGCCGAGCGCGACCAGCAGATGGAGCAGCGCTGCGCCGCGGCGCGCGAGCGCTACGCGGCGTTCGCCGAGGGCGGGCGCATCTATCGCATGAACGACAAGGGCGAGCGCGTCTACATGGATGACGCCGAGCTCGAAAGCGGCCGTGAACGCTCCCGACGGGAGATGGACGAGGCGTGCAAGAAGACCTGACAAGAAAAACGATTCGCGGCGCACTTTGCTTGGCCCTGGCCACCTTCGCGTGGCCCAGTGCCGCTGTGGTGCTGGGCGAAGCGCAGGTGCGCTCGGCCCTCGGCGAACCGCTCGACGTCGTGATTCCCCTCAAGCCCGGGCCGGCTGAATCCATCGAGCGCGCGTGCTTCACCCTGCCGCCCGGCAACGAGGCGGGGCTTCCAGACGTGGGCCCGGGGAGCGTCTCGATCGAGCGCTCGCGCGGAGCCGCCGCGCTGCGCCTGCGCAGCTTTGCCAGCGTGCTCGAGCCCGCGGTCGCGATGCGGGTGCGCACGCTGTGCCCGGGGGCGACGTCGGAATCCGTGCGCGAATACGTCCTCCTGCTCGATCCCAGGCCATCGGGCGCCGTGCCGGCCGCGGCGCCGGCCGCAGAGGCCGCGCCGCCGCGCGGTGTGATCGCGACGATCCTTGCGCGCATCGGCGACACGCTGGAGTCCCTGGCGCGCGCGCTGATTCCGCGCAGCAGCTCGGCCCGGCGCGACTACATCGCCGCGATGCGGGCGGCCAATCCGCAGCTGCAGTCGCTGGGCGAGAACGAGCCCATACCGGAGGGCACTTCGGTCGCATTGCCTGACATGCGCCTGCCTGCCATCGCACGCACGCGCCCCCGCGAGGAGGGCTCTAAGGCTAGTCCCGCGGCGGATACGCCCGCTCCCGTGCGCGCCGCGGCGCCGCGGAAGGAAGCCATGCCCGCCCCGCCGCGGCGCGAGCCGCGCGCGGCTCCGGCTCCCGAGCATCGCGAAACTCGCGCGGCCCCGGCGCCGCAGCGGCGGGAGCCGGCGCGTGCCCGCGAGCCGGGATTCGTCCTGAGGCTTTCCAATGCCGAAGTCGACATGTCGCGCAGCAGCCGTTTCGACGAGCCGGCGCGCCAGAAGCTGCGCGAGCGCCAGCTGGTGCTCGACGCCGACGACCAGGTCTCGGCGCTGCTGGCGATGCGCAACAGCCTGAAGCAGCTCGAGACACGCGTGGCCGAGCTGCAGCTCAAGCTCGCCGCCATGCCGCCCTCCCTCGCCGGCCTCACGCCCCCCGCGGAGAAGGCTGCGCCCGCGCCGGCGCCCCGCGAGGCACAGGCGGTGAAGCCCGCCCCCGCGCCCGAAAAGGTCGCACCGCCCCCGGTGATCGCCCCGCCCGTGCCGGAACCGGCACAGCAGGCGCAGCCCGCACCCGTGGCGCCGGTGGCGCCGCAGCCGGCCGCGACACCGCAACCCCCACCGCCCGTCGCGGTAACCCCGGAGCCGTCACCTCCGCCCCCGGTCAGCAGCGCGCCGCCCGACGCACCTGCCACGCAAGCGCCGCAGGCGGCGACGGCCGAACCTCCGGCTGCTTCCGCCGAGAAGAAGCCCGCAAGCAGGGCCGTCGCGCGCCCCGCGAGCATCGGCGATAGCCTCACGCCCTGGCTATGGCTGCTGGTGGCGCTGCTGGTCGCGCTGGCCCTGTGGCTCGCGCTGCGCATCTCGCAGAGAAAGCGCGCCGAGCGCGAGGAGACCGGGTACGTCGAGCCTGAGATGGGCGCCGAGGCAGCGGTGGTTGAATACGTCCCGGACGAGCCCGTTGTGGAGCCGGAACCGGCGCCTCGCGCTGTCGCGCGCGTCCAGGAGCGCGCGGCAATGGCCTCGGACGCGTCGCTCGCCACGCGCTTTGCCGAAAACTCCGGCGAGCTGCGCCGCCGCTACATCGAGGAGCGCTTCCCCGAGATCGCCAACGGCGCCATAGCGCTCGACGACCCGGCATCGGTGGTGAAGGGCGCACGGCTCTTCTACGAGGATGGGGCGTTGCCGCGCGCGGTGGAGCTGTTGCAGTTCGCCATCGAGGACCGCCCACGCGAGGTGAAGCCCTGGCTCGCGCTTTTCGAGATCTTCCGGCTGGAGCGGCTCGCCGGTGAATACGCGGCGCTCGCCGCCCGCTTCCAGCAGCAGCACGGCGATACGGCGGAGTGGCGCAAGGTGCGTTTCTTCGGCCGCGAGATCGATTCCGGCAACGCACTCTACAAGGAAGACACCGTCAACACGCTGGAGACGATCGGGCCGCGGGAGGCGCGCAAGCTCGCGGCCGCCGCGTCGAATTGGGACCCCATCGCGGAGAACTGGCTCGAGGCGCCCATGGATTTCGAGAACGAGGTTCTCGCCAACGACCTGCGGCGGGCGCTGATGGCCGAGGCGCAGCTGAACGACCACGACCTCCTGCCCAATCCGATGCCCGCGTTGCGCAACGTCGAGATGTTCACCGTCGCCTGACATGGCCGCCCTCGCCCGCCCTGCCGACGTCGAGCGCGTGCTGGCGCTGAAGACGGTGCGCGAGGCCACTGCGCGCGGCCACTTCCTCGCAGCGGTGCGCGAGTACGGGCGCGACGGCTCCGAGTTCTCGCTCGAGCGGCTGGAGCACCTCATGCACGTCGAGGAGCACTTCCAGGCGCTGCTGCTCTACGACCAGATCGAGTTCCTGCGCCAGCCGTCGAGCATTTCAGAGGGCGAGCGCGACTTCGCGCTCAACATCCAGCGCATCTGCCTCGAGGCCGCCAACGGCTTCCAGCGTTTCCTTCGCAACCGCAACGCCTGGGCCACGACGCGCGAGGCGCTGGACGTGATGTTCCGCGTGAACGGGCTCGCGCTGAACGCGATCCACTGCTTCGTGAAGTGGGGCTACTTCCTCAACGAGCCGGGACGCTCCGCGCCGTGGAAGCAGCTGCATGCGCTTTTCCTCCTCGCCGATGGCGACGGGTATGCGCAGGTGCCGTTCGTCCTGCACCCCGCCCAGCCCAGCTTCAAGCCCTCGGTGCAGTCGCTCTACCTGCGCACGCTGCTCCTCGACCTGCTCAACACCGGCAATCTCACGCGCATCCAGATCGAGATCGCGGATGGCTGGTTCTCCTCCTGGTGCCACGAATACGCGCTGGACACCGAGTTCTCCGCGGGCCACCTCTTCCACGTGGACCTCGCTTCGGACACCGGCATGCACCTGATGCGCAAGGACAGCCTCGGCGAAGCGGTTCGCTACGTGCGGGTGGACCCGCTGAAAGCGCAGATCGAGGAGGTGCAGGCCGGCCTGCGCCACGGCCGTCTCTACGCGGGATACGGCGCCGGCGCCGTGTTCCCGGTCGAGCAGCACGTGGCCCTGCTGGCGATCATCGAGCGCCTCTATCACTCGATCATCGCGGGCGCCGAGAACCGCATCGAGGAACGCACCCATTTCGAGGACCGCGAGGTCGACGTGACGGTGGGCTTCGATCGCGTGATGCGCAAGATCCACGACGGTCCCGACGCGCCCCGGTCCGCGCCCGCAGTGGCGGCGGTGCAGGCGGCCGAGACCATCGAAATCACGCCCTCGGGACTGTCGCTGGTGGCGGGGCCCGATGTCACGCCGGAATCGGTCGCCATCGGCGATCCGGAAATCGAGCGCTGGCGCGTGCACGACCTGAGCTCCAACGGCTACGGCTTGATCGTCGATCGCGGTTCCGCGGAGGCGGTGCTGCTGAACGGGCTGGTCGGCCTGCGCAACCAGGAGAACGGCGGCTGGATCCTGGGCAGCGTCGTGCGCAAGCTCGCCAATCGCGTGCGGGGCGAGATGCTGGTGGGGGTCGAAGTGCTGTCCTATCGCCCGATCCTGGTGGAGCTCACGCCGCACAAGGGCGGCGACCCGATCCCCGCGCTCTACCTTCCCGGCGCGGACACCAACGCCAAGCTCGATTCGATCCTCGTGCGCAGCGGCGACTTCGCGGCGACACACGTCTTCACGCTGCGCGCCGGTGGCGCGGCTTATCTCGTGCGCCTGAACCGCATCATCAAGAAGGGTGCGGACTGGATCAAGATCCGCTTCGAGATCGAGTCGAAGGCTTGAGCCGCGCGCGGTTGCGCCGCTGCTCCTTGGGATCGGCCACCAGCTCCCGGTAGCACTCCACCCGATCGCCCTCGCGCAGCGCCGTCGAGGGCTCGCAGGGACGTGACCAGATGCCCAGGCGCCATGGGCCGGGTCCCAATTGCGGGAAGCGTTGGGCGATGTTGGCCGCGCGAATCGCGTGCTCCGCCGTGGCTCCCGAGGGAAGCTCGAGCTCGACCACTTCCTGCCTTCCGGCGAGCGCCACCGCGACGCTCACGCGCACGGCGGCCTCACGCCTCGAGCGCGGCGGCGCGCTCGACGAAACGCTCCACCAGGGTTTCGAGGATGTGTCCGAACACCGGGCCGAGCAACGAGTCCAGGGCGCCGCTCAGCATCGCGTAGTCGGCGGACAGCTCCACGCGGCAGCCCTGCTTGCCCAGCGGCGTGAAGCGCCATTCGCCGCTGAAGCGTTCGAACGGGCCGTCGACGAGCGTGAGCCCGATTTCGCTTGGAGGCTCCTTGCGGTTCACCGTGGAGATATGGCTTTTCAGCCCGTGGTAATCGATGTCGAGGCGCGCGCGCGTGATGTTGGCGGTGCGCTCGAATACCTCGGCCGCGGAGCACCACGGCAGGAACTCGGGATAGCGCTCGCAGTGCTCGACCAGGTCGAACATGGCCTCGCACGAATGCGGGACGATCACGGACTTGCGCACGGTGGTCATGGGGGCGGACGGTAGAATAGCCTGTTGCGGGGCAGCGATCGGAACCGGAACTTGAGCATCGTCGACAACAAGAAGGCCTTCCACGATTATTTCATCGAGGAGCGCTACGAGGCGGGCATGGTCCTCGAGGGCTGGGAGGTGAAGGCGATCCGCGCCGGACGCGCCAACATCAAGGAAGCGTACGTGATCCTCAAGCACGAGGAGCCCTACGTGATCGGCATGCACATCAGCGCGCTGCCCACCGCCTCGACCCACGTGAAGCCCGACCCCACCCGCTCGCGCAAGCTCCTGCTGAACGCGGACGAGATCGCCAAGCTCATCGGCAAGGTCGAGCAGCGCGGCTACACGCTGGTGCCGCTCGACCTGCACTACACCAAGGGGCGGGTGAAGCTCGAGGTGGGCCTCGCCAAGGGCAAGAAGCAATACGACAAGCGCGAGAGCGAGAAGGATCGCGACTGGCAGCGCGAGCAGCAGCGGTTGATGCGCCGCAAGGCCTGAAGCGAGAAGACCCGCCGGGGCGGGTCTTCTCTCTTGCGTATGGGGTGGCTGATGGGATTCGAACCCACGACAACTGGAATCACAATCCAGGACTCTACCGCTGAGCTACAGCCACCGCTGTTCGTTGTTTGGCGCGCCCGACAGGATTCGAACCTGTTACCCCCGGCTTAGAAGGCCGGTGCTCTATCCGGATGAGCTACGGGCGCCTTCCGAATCGTGCGGGCGGGGTCGGGGTGGAGGGATTCGAACCCCCGACATCTTGCTCCCAAAGCAAGTGCGCTACCAGACTGCGCTACACCCCGTCGCGAATGCCGCATCGCGACGGAAGTATAGCGCGGCCACTCTTTATTGCGAGGCCGATTCCGTGGCGGGCGGAGGCGATTCCTCGCGCTTCGGCGCGGGCGGATCCAGCAGCGCTTTCCTCGACAGGCGCACGCGGCCCTTGTCGTCGGCCTCCATCACCTTGACCTTCACGATCTGGCCTTCCTTCAGGTAATCGGAGACCGCGTTCACGCGCTCGTGCGCGATCTGCGAGATGTGCAGCAGGCCGTCCTTGCCGGGCAGCAGCTGCACGATGGCGCCGAAGTCGAGGAGGCGCAGCACCGGGCCTTCGTAGACCTTGCCCACTTCCACTTCCGCCGTGATCGCCTTGATGCGCGCGACCGCGTCGTCGCCGGCTTCCTGCGACAGGCAGGCGATGGAGATGGTGCCGTCGTCCTCGATGTCGATGGTGGTGCCGGTCTCGCGCGTGAGCGCCTGGATGACACTGCCGCCCTTGCCGATGACTTCGCGGATCTTGTCGGGGTTGATCTTGATCTTGATCACGCGCGGCGCGAAATCCGACAGCTCCTGGCGCGGGCCGGGGATGGCCTGCTTCATGATGCCGAGGATGTGCATGCGCCCTTCCTTGGCCTGGTCGAGCGCCACCTTCATGATCTCGCGCGTGATGCCGGTGATCTTGATGTCCATCTGCAGGGCGGTGATGCCGCGTTCGGTGCCCGCCACCTTGAAGTCCATGTCGCCGAGGTGATCCTCGTCGCCGAGGATGTCGGTGAGCACGGCGAAGCGCCCGCCGTCCTTGATGAGGCCCATGGCGATGCCCGCCACGTGGCCCTTCAGCGGGACGCCGGCATCCATGAGGGAGAGGCAACCGCCGCAGACGCTCGCCATGGAGGACGAGCCGTTCGATTCGGTGATCTCCGAGACCACGCGCAGCGTATA
>DATLEL010000231.1:0-9428 GCA_035525255.1 Usitatibacter sp. | reverse complement strand
CCGGAAAGCGTCGTGGCGCTCTGCCCCAGCTTGATGTAGCCCAGCCCCACCTCGAGCAGCGTCGCGAGCTTGCGCTGGATCGAGGGCACCGCCGCGAAGAACGCGTGGGCCGCCTCGACCGTCATGTCCAGCACCTGGTCGATGGAACGCCCCTTGTAGAGCACGTCGAGCGTTTCGCGGTTGTAGCGCTTGCCGTGGCACACGTCGCACGGCACGTACACGTCCGGGAGAAAGTGCATCTCCACCTTGATCATGCCGTCGCCCTGGCAGGCCTCGCAGCGGCCGCCCTTCACGTTGAAGGAGAAGCGCCCGGGGCCGTAGCCGCGCGCGCGCGACTCCGGGACGCCGGCGAACAGGTCGCGTATGGGAGTGAAGAGACCCGTATACGTCGCGGGATTGGAGCGCGGCGTCCGGCCGATGGGACTCTGGTCGACGTTGATCACCTTGTCGAAATGATCCAGTCCCTCGATCGCTTCGTGCTCTGCGGGCTCGGCGGCCGAGCCGTAGAGATGATGCGCTACCGCGTTGTAGAGCGTGTCGTTGATGAGCGTGGACTTACCCGAGCCCGACACGCCCGTCACGCAGACGAAGAGCCCCACCGGGATCTCGATGGTGACGTCCTTCAGGTTGTTGCCGCGCGCTCCGGCGATGCGCAGCCCGCGGCCCGCTTCGGCGCGGCGGCGGCGCGCCGGGATCGCGATGGCTTTCCGCCCGGAAAGGTACTGGCCGGTGAGGGAATCGGCATGGCGCAGGATCTCCCCCGGCGTGCCGTGGGCCACGATCTCGCCGCCGTGCACGCCGGCGCCCGGGCCCATGTCGATCACGTGGTCCGCCGCCATGATCGCTTCCTCGTCGTGCTCCACCACGATCACCGAGTTGCCGAGGTCGCGCAGGCGCTTCAGGGTCTCGATGAGGCGCTCGTTGTCGCGCTGGTGCAGGCCGATGGAAGGCTCGTCCAGCACGTACATGACGCCGGTGAGGCCGGAGCCGATCTGGCTCGCGAGGCGGATCCGCTGGGCTTCACCGCCGGAGAGCGTATCGGCCGAGCGCGTGAGCGAGAGGTATTCGAGGCCGACGTTGTTCAGGAACTGCACGCGGTTGGCGATCTCGCGGACGATCCGCTCGGCGATCGCCTGCTTCGACCCCGCAAGCGCGAGGGTCTCGAAGAACGGCTGGGCTTCCTTGAGCGGCATCGACGAGAGCGCGTGGATGTTGCGCCCCGCCACGCGCACGAAGCGCGCCTCGATGCGAAGCCGCGTGCCCTCGCACTCCGGGCAGCCGCGCGTATTGAGGTACTTGGCCAGCTCCTCCTTCACCGCCGCGGAGTCGGTCTCCTTGTAGCGGCGCTCGAGGTTCGGCAGGATGCCCTCGAAGGCGTGCTCCTTGGTGGCGCTGCGGCCCTTCTCGCCGGGATACTTGAAGGCGATCTTCTCCTCGCCCGATCCCGCCATGACGATCTCCTGGGCGCGCTCCGGCAGCGCCTCGAACGGCACCTCGACGTCGAAGCCGTAATGCTGCGCGAGCGACACCAGCATGGAGAAATAGAACTGGTTGCGCCGGTCCCAGCCGCGGATGGCGCCGCCCGCCAGCGACAGGTGCGGGAAGGCCACGACGCGCTTCGGGTCGAAGAAGGTGATCTCGCCCAGTCCGTCGCAGCGCGTGCAGGCGCCCATCGGGTTGTTGAACGAGAAGAGCCGCGGCTCGAGCTCCGGGATCGAGTAGCTGCAGAGCGGGCAGGCGAATTTCGACGAGAAGAGATGCTCGCCGCCGGAGTCCATCTCCACCGCGAGGGCGCGCCCGTCCGCGTGGCGCAGCGCGGTCTCGAAGGATTCGGCCAGGCGCTGCTTCTGCGCCTCGGCCTTGCCGTCGCCGGGCGGCTCGAGCTTGATGCGGTCGATCACGATTTCGATGGTGTGCTTGCGGTTGCGGTCGAGCTTCGGCAGGCGGTCGATCTCGTGCACCTCGCCGTCGATCCGCAGCCGCACGAAGCCTTGCGCGCGCAGCTCGTCGAAGAGCTCCAGCTGCTCGCCCTTGCGTCCGACCACCAGCGGCGAGAGGATCATCACGCGCGTCCCGGCCGGCAGCCCCATGACGTGGTCCACCATCTGCGCGACGCTCTGCGCCGCCAGCGGGATCTCGTGGATCGGGCAGAACGGGTCTCCCACGCGCGCGAACAGGAGCCGCAGGTAGTCGTGGATCTCGGTCACGGTGCCCACGGTGGAGCGCGGGTTGTGCGAGGTCGCCTTCTGCTCGATCGCGATCGCCGGCGACAGGCCCTCGATCAAGTCGACGTCGGGCTTCTCCATCAGCTGCAGGAACTGGCGCGCGTAGGCGGAGAGGGATTCCACGTAGCGCCGCTGGCCCTCGGCGTAGAGGGTGTCGAACGCGAGGGACGATTTTCCCGAGCCGGAGAGGCCGGTGATCACCACGAGACGGTTGCGCGGAATGTCGAGGCTGACATTCCTGAGATTGTGCGTGCGCGCGCCGCGGACCCGGATCGTTTCCATAGGGCAATCTGCTAATATACATGAGCCCCCTTGCCTCGCTCCAACCCCCCGATTCGGTGAATTCAGCGGCCCGCATGAGCCCGGACGAGCTGCGCGCCAGCTTGTCGCTTGCCTCCATCTTCGCGTTGCGCCTCTTCGGGATGTTCATCATCCTGCCGGTGTTCGCGCTCTACGCCGAAGGCCGCCCGGGCTGGACCTTCACGCTGGTCGGGGTGGCGCTGGGCGCCTACGGGCTCACCCAGGCGATCCTGCAGATTCCCTTCGGCGCGCTTTCCGACCGGCATGGCCGCAAGCCCGTGATCTACTTCGGCCTCGTGGTGCTGGCCTCGGGCAGCTTCGTCTGCGCGGTGTCGGAATCGCCTTGGATGATGATCCTGGGCCGCGTGCTGCAGGGGGCGGGCGCCATTTCCGCCACCGTGATCGCGCTGGCCGCGGATCTCACGCGCGAAAGCCAGCGCACCAAGACCATGGCGATCATCGGCTCCACCATCGGCGCGGTGTTCGCCATCTCCTTCGTGGCGGGGCCCTTCCTGCAGCACGCCATCGGCGTGCCCGGAATCTTCGCCCTCACCGGCGGGCTCGCGTTGGCGGCGATCGCCGTGGTGCGCTTCGCCGTCCCCGACGCGCCGCCGCAGCCGCGCGCGCCGATCGCGCTGGGACCGATGCTGCGGGAGCCGGAGCTGGTGCGGCTCAACGTCGGTATCTTCGCGCTGCACGCGGTGCTCATGGCGACCTTCGTCGTGGTCCCGGTGGCGCTGGTGCGGGCCGGGCTTCCGGCCGGCGAGCATTGGTGGGTCTACCTCGTTTCCGTCATCGCGGGCTTCGTCTTCATGCTCCCGGCAATGGTGGGGCGGTACGCCGCCCTGGAACGGCCGGTGTTCCTCACAGCGATCGCCGTGGTGGCCGCATCCCTCGCGCTGCTGGTTGCGCGGCTGGACAGCATCGCGTGGATCGTCGCCGCACTGGTCATCTTCTTCAGCGGCTTCAACGTTCTTGAAGCCAAGCTCCCGGCGCTGGTCTCGCGCGCCGCGCCCCGCGAGGGCCGCGGGACGGCCACCGGGGTCTATTCGAGCGTACAGTTCCTCGGCACCTTCTTCGGGGGGGCCGCGGGCGGGGTGATCGCGCAGCACGCGGGCTTCGTCGCGGTGCTGGCGTGCTGCCTCGCGGTGACCGCCGGGTGGCTGGCGGTCGCATGGAACATGGGCGATTTCATGCCGGCGGCGACGCCGGTGACGCGGACTTAGCAAAGGGAGAAGCACATGGCATCGGTAAACAAGGTCATCCTCATCGGCAACCTCGGGCGCGACCCCGAGACGCGCTACATGCCCGACGGCGGCGCGATCACCAACATCTCCATCGCCACCACCGAGAACTGGAAGGACAAGAATGGCGAGAAGCAGGAGAAGACCGAATGGCACCGCGTGGCCTTCTTCGGCAAGCTGGCGGAGATCGCCGGCGAGTACCTGAAGAAAGGCAGCCAGGTCTATGTCGAGGGCCGGCTGCAGACGCGCAAGTGGCAGGACAAGGACGGCGCGGACAAGTACACCACGGAGATCGTCGCCAACGCGATGCAGATGCTCGGCTCGCGCCAGGGCATGGGCGGTGGCGGCGCGGATCGCGGCGAGCCTCCCTCCGAGCGCGAATCGGGCGGCGGCGCCAAGCCGAGCGGCAGCAAGCCGGCAGCGAAGGCCGGCGGCAAATTCGATGACTTTGAAGACGACATACCGTTCTGAGGGCCATGCCCTCAGAACTGGTCATGGCTTGAAGGCCAGACCTTAAAACAACATGTTTGGAGCCATGAAATGAAACGCGTAGTCCTGTTCCTTCTCACCAACCTCGCGGTCATGCTGGTGCTGTCGGTCACCGCGTCGTTGCTCGGCGTGAACCGCTACCTCGCCGCGAACGGCCTGAACCTCGGCACGCTGCTGGCGTTCTCGGCGCTGATGGGTTTCGGCGGCGCGCTCATTTCGCTGTTGATGTCGAAGCCTATCGCCAAGTGGTCCACCGGCGCCCACGTGATCGCGAATCCGCAGACGGCGGATGAGCAGTGGCTCCTCGCCACGGTGAAGCGCCACGCGGAGAAAGCCGGCATCGGCATGCCGGAAGTGGCGGTATTCGAGGGTGCGCCCAACGCGTTCGCCACCGGGGCCATGCGCAATTCTTCGCTCGTGGCCGTATCGACCGGCCTGCTGGAATCCATGAGCCGCGAGGAAGTCGAGGCGGTGATCGGCCACGAAGTGGCTCACGTCGCCAACGGTGACATGGTGACGCTCACCCTGATCCAGGGCGTGGTCAACACGTTCGTGATCTTCCTCGCGCGCGTGGTCGGCTACCTGGTCGACAAGATGGTGTTCCGCACCGAGCGCGGCGTGGGCCCGGGTTACATGATCACGGTGTTCGTGTGCGAGATCCTGTTCGGCATCGCCGCCTCGCTGATCGTCGCCTGGTTCTCGCGCCAGCGCGAGTTCCGCGCCGACGCGGGCTCGGCGGCCCTGGCCGGTTCGCCGCGGCCGATGATCGCGGCGCTGCGCCGCCTTGGCGGCCTCGAGCCCGCGCACCTGCCGCAGTCGCTGCAGGCCTTCGGCATCGCCGAAGGCCACAGCAAGTTCCTCGCGCTCTTCGCCAGCCATCCGCCCATCCCCGTTCGCATCGCCGCGCTGGAATCACGGCGGCCGGGCTAGGGAGTGCCGCTCGGGCTGATCGTCTTCACGACGGTCCTCGCGCACGCCGCGTTCAACGGCACGCGGCTCACCATCTCCCTCAACGCGCTCCACCTGGGCGCGTCCCCGCTCGAAGTGGGCGTGATGATGTCGCTCTTCGCGGCGCTGCCGATGATGCTCGGGGTGTTCTCCGGGCGCTGGGTGGATCGCGTGGGTGTCCGCGGCCCCGCCATCGCCGCAGTGAGCCTCTTGGTGCTGTCGGTGGCGCTGCCCGCGATCCTTCCGGGGCTCACGACGCTCTACTTCGCCGCGGCCGGCGCCGGCACCGGCTTCATGCTGTTCCACATCGGCGTGCAGCACGCCGTCGGACAGGGAAGCAGCGAGGAGCAGCGCCGTGCCAACTTCGGCTGGCTCGCCCTCGGCTTCTCCATCTCCAATTTCCTCGGGCCCACCTCGGCGGGCCTCGCCATCGACAACCTCGGCCACCGCGTGACGTTCGTGCTGCTGTCGCTGCTCGCCGTGGCGGCGCTCGCCATCCTGGTGGTGAAGCGCCGCGCGTTCAGTCACACGCCGGGTGCCGCCGCCGCCCGTGCCGCGGGCAGCACGTTCGAGCTGCTGCGCAGCGCGGAGCTGCGCCGCGTATTCCTGGTGACCGGGCTGCTCGCCAGCGCGTGGGACCTGTTCGTCTTCGTGATGCCGATCTACGGCACGTCCATCGGCCTGTCGGCCTCGACCATCGGGCTCATCCTCGGCAGCTTCGCGCTCGCGACCTTCCTCGTGCGGCTGGCGCTCCCGTGGCTGTCGCAGCGCCTTCGCGACTGGGTGATGATCACCATCACCATGGCAATCGCCTCGGTCGCCTATTCGCTCTTCCCGCTGGTCTCCACCGTGCCGCTGCTCGCGTCCATCGCGTTCCTCCTCGGCCTGGGACTGGGTGCCACGCAGCCCTCGATCATGTCGCTGCTGTACGCCACCGCCCCGGCCGGGCGCGCGGCCGAAGCCGTCGGCGTGCGCTCCGTGGTGCTCAATGCGAGCCACACCGTGCTGCCGCTCGCTTTCGGCGGCGTGGGCGCGGCGCTCGGCATGACCCCGGTCTTCTGGACCATGGCGGGAGCGCTCGCCGCCGGCGGCTTCTTCGCCGATCGCCGGCGCCGCGCCGAGCCCGCGGCCTGAGCTCCACCCGCCGCGCCCGGCAAGCAATCATGGCGCACTGCACAATCGCGCCAAGTCCCTCTGTTAAAATGCGATTTTGCCGACGCGGAAGTTCCTGATGCCGATCTACGAATATCGTTGCGCGAGCTGCGGCCACCAGCAGGAATTCCTGTTGAAGGTGAGCGACCCGCCCCCGGCCGTGTGTCCCAAGTGCCACCAGCCGACGCTCTCCAAGATGGTCACCGCGGCGGGCTTCCAGCTGAAAGGCAGCGGCTGGTACGCCACCGACTTCAAGAGCAAGGCGCCCGCGAAGCCAGCGGACGCGGTGAAGACGGATGCGCCCAAGACCGACGCGCCCAAGACCGACGCGCCGAAGGTCGATGCCCCCAAGCCCGCCGAGAAGAAAAGCGACGCCAAGAGCGAAGCCGGGGCGTGCTGAGACGCTACTTCATCACCGGATTGCTGGTCTGGATCCCGCTCGTCATCACCTTGTGGGTGCTGAAGCTGATCGTGGACGTGATGGACCAGTCGCTGCTGCTGTTGCCGTCGCGCTACCACACCGAAGCGCTCTTCGGCTTCCACGTGCCCGGCATGGGCCTCATCCTCACCACGGCCATCGTGCTGCTCACGGGCGCGCTCGCCGCGAACTTCTTCGGCCGCCGGCTGCTGCTGCTGGGCCATGGCATCCTCACGCGCATACCGATCGTCCGCTCCATCTACGGCGGCGTGAAGCAGATCAGCGACACGCTGTTCTCTCCCGAGGGCAAGGCGTTCCGCCGCGCGGTGCTGGTCCGCTACCCGCACCAGGGCGCGTGGACCGTGGCCCTGGTGACCGGCACGCCGGAGAACGAGGTGGCCGACATCCTCGGCCGCGACCAGATCTCGGTGTTCGTGCCCACCACGCCCAACATCACCGCGGGTTTCTTCCTCGTGGTGCCGCGCTCCGAGACGGTCGAGATCGAGATGACGGTGGACGAGGCGCTGAAGTACATCATCTCGATGGGCGTGGCCGAGCCGCCGCGCCGCCGGCTCCCGAGCAAGCTCCCCGGGGCCGATCCCACCATGGTGGTGCGCTAGACACAGCTGCCCGCCGTCCCCGTAAAGCTCCCACATGCGAACCGAATACTGCGGCAGCACCGACGCCCGTTACCTGGGCCAGACCGTCACCCTCTTCGGCTGGGCCCATCGCCGGCGCGACCACGGCGGCGTGATCTTCATCGACCTGCGCGACCGCGATGGGTTGGTGCAGGTCGTCTGCGACCCCGATCGCGCCGAGACTTTCGCCACCGCCGACCGCGTGAGGAACGAGTTCGTCCTGCGCGTGAAGGGCCTGGTGCGCCCGCGCCCGCAGGGCACCGTCAACTCCAACCTGAAGAGCGGCGAGGTCGAGGTGCTGGCCCACGAGCTGGAGATCCTCAATCCGTCGGCGACGCCGCCCTTCATGATGGACGAGGAGCATCTGTCGGAGGAGGTGCGCCTCAAGTACCGCTACCTCGACCTGCGCCGCGAGCCGATGCAGCGGGCGCTGCGCATGCGCCACGCCACCTCGCGCGCGGCGCGCACCTACCTCGACGATGCCGGCTTCATCGAGGTGGAGACGCCGATCCTCTACAAGTCGACGCCCGAGGGCGCGCGCGAGTTCCTGGTGCCCTCGCGCATCCACGAGGGTCAGTTCTACGCGCTGCCGCAATCGCCGCAGCTTTTCAAGCAGCTGCTGATGATCGCGGGCTACGACCGCTACTACCAGATCGTGAAGTGCTTCCGCGACGAGGACCTGCGCGCCGACCGCCAGCCCGAGTTCACCCAGATCGACATCGAGACCTCGTTCCTCGATGAGCGCGAGATCCAGGACCTGATGGAGGGCCTGGTGCGGCACGTCTTCCAGCAGGTGCTCGGCGTCGACCTCGGAGCGTTCCCGCGCCTGACCTACGCCGACGCGACCTCGAAGTACGGCAGCGACAAGCCCGACCTGCGAGTGAAGCTCGAGCTCACCGAGCTCACCGATGCCGTGCGCGACTGCGGCTTCAAGGTGTTCAAGTCGGCCGCGGACCTGCCCGATGGACGCGTCGCGGCGCTGCGGGTCCCCGGGGGCAACGACCAGTTCACGCGCAAGGAGCTCGACGACCTGGCGCCCTTCGTCGCGATCTACGGCGCCAAGGGGCTCGCCTACATCCGCGTGAACGATCCCGCGAAACTGAACGAGGAAGGCTTGCAGTCGCCGATCGTGAAGTTCCTCTCGCCGGAGGTCCTGGGCCGCATCATCGAGCGCACCGGCGCCCGCGCGGGCGACGTGATCTTCTTCGGCGCCGACCGCCGCAAGGTGGTCAACGACGCGCTCGGCGCGCTGCGGCAGAAGGTCGGGCACGAGAAGGGCCACGCCGAGGCCGGCTGGCGCCCCTGCTGGGTGCTCGATTTCCCCGCATACGAATACGACGCCGAGCACAAGCGCTGGGCGGCCGCCCACCATCCGTTCACCGCGCCCAAGGATGAGCACGTGGAGCTGATGGAGAAGGATCCCGGCCAGGTGCTCGCCAAGGCCTACGACATCGCGCTCAACGGCTGGGAGCTGGGCGGCGGCTCGGTGCGGATACACCGTCCCGAAGTGCAGGCGAAGCAGTTCCGCGTGCTCGGCATCGGCGAGGAAGAGCAGCGCGCCAAGTTCGGCTTCCTGCTCGACGCGCTCGCCTACGGCGCGCCTCCCCATGGCGGCATCGCGTTCGGATTCGACCGGATGGTGGCGATGATGGCTGGCGTGGACCAGATCCGCGACGTGATCGCCTTCCCGAAGACGCAGCGCGGGCAGGACCTGATGGTCGAGACGCCGACCCCGGTCACGGAGAAGCAGCTGCGCGAGCTGCACATCCGGCTGCGGAAGGAACCATGAGCATCGCCCTCATCGCCCACGGCGGCGCCGGCACCGGGCGCCCCGGCTCCGAGCAGGACGCCCTCGATGGGCTCGCCGACGCGGTCGAGGCCGGCCGCGCGGTGCTGCGCCGTGGCGGCTCGGCGCTCGACGCGGTGTGCGCGACCGTCGTCGCCCTCGAGGACAATCCGATCTTCAATGCGGGCACGGGCGCGGTGCTCAACTTCGACGGCTTCTGCGAGCTCG
>DATLEL010000217.1:0-3350 GCA_035525255.1 Usitatibacter sp. | reverse complement strand
GGGCGCGGTGTTTCGCTAGCGCACAGCGGCAAGGGCTGCCGCGAGCTCCTCCAGGTCCACCGGCTTCACGAAGTGGTAGTCGAACCCGGCGGCCCGTGATGCCGCGCGATCCCGGTCCTGGCCATAACCCGTAAGCGCGATGAGCGTCGCGGGGGCCGTCGCCGGCAGCCTTCGCAGGCGCATGGCGAGCTCATGGCCGTCCATGTGCGGCAAGCCGATGTCGAGGATGAACACCTGGGCGCCGCAAGTCTCCGCGCGCTCGAGCACTCGCCGTGGATCGTCCTCGACTTCCACCTGGTGGCCCACGCTCTCGAGCAGCATGGCGAGCGTTTGCGCGGCGTCGAGGTTGTCGTCCACGACCATGATGCGGACCGGGCCGCCGCGGCTCTGGATGCGCGTCTGGAGCGCGGGGTTTTCGACCGCGCCCGACACGGCCAGCGGTAGCGTGAGCTCGAACTCGCTCCCCTTGCCGCTGCCTTCGCTGCGCGCCGCGACACTGCCGTCATGCAGCTGCGCGATGCTACGCACCAGCGCGAGACCGATGCCGAGCCCACCCTGCGCGCGATCCGGGGTCCGCGCCGCCTGGGTGAAGAGCTCGAACACGCGCGGCAGCAGCGCAGGCTCGATCCCAAGGCCGTTGTCCCGGACGGTGAGGTGTGCTTCGGCATCGCGCACATCCAGCCGCAACGCGATCTCACCTCGCGGCGGCGTGTACTTCGCGGCGTTGTTGAGCAGGTTGACCACGACCTGGATCAGCCGGGTACGATCCCCCTCCACCAGAACCGGCTCCGCGGCCATCCACGTGGTGAGCACGTGCTGCCGCGACTCGACCAGGGGGCGCACCTGCTCGATCGCGCTCGCGGCGACGGCCTTCAGGTCGAGGACTTCGCGGTTCAGCTCCACGAGACCGCGGGTCACGCGGGAGACGTCGAGCAGGTCGTCCACCAACTCGGTCATGTGGGTCACCTGGCGCGCGATCACCTGGCTCGCCTGCCGCGTGCGCTGCTCGTCGCCCCCCGGCATCGCGAGCAGGTGAGCGGCGGTCGTGATGGGAGCGAGCGGATTGCGCAGCTCGTGCGCGAGCATGGCGAGGAACTCGTCCTTGCGCTTGTCGCTTTCCTGCAGCACCGCCTCGGCCTTCTTGTGCTCGTCGATGCTGATGGTGGCGCCGACCATCCGCTCGGGCCGGCCGTCACGGCCCCGGTTGACTCGCGCCCACGTCGAGAGCCAGCGGGGCGTCCCGTCCGGGAGGCCGATGCGGAAGTCGGCCGAGAAGCCAACGCCCTCACGCAGCGCGCCCTCGATGAGCCCCCAGACCCTGCCGCGGTCGTCGGGATGGACCAGTGCCGCGAAGTCTTCGGCGCGCCCGCCGAATCCGCCAGGAGACAGTCCATGAAGCTCGTACACGCGCTCCGACCACGCGACGTGATTATTGGCGATATCCCAGTCCCAGATGCCGATGCCTCCCGCGTCGGTCGCGAGCCGCAGGCGCTCCTCCGTCCTGCGAAGCTCGTCCTGCGCCTCGTGCAGCGCGGAGACATCGGTATTGGTGCCGAACCATTGCACCACCGTGCCTGCCGCGTCCTTGAGCGGAGCTACCAGGGTGAAGAAAGGCCGGTAGCGGCCGTCGCTGCCCCGCAGGGGGAAAGTCATCTGGAACGGTTCCCCGGCGGTGAGCGATCGTTTCCACCTCTCGAGCACCGACGGCAACACGTCGGGATGGTGCACGCGCTGCCACCCCCACCCTGTCATTTGCTCGGGCGTGGTGCCCGTGTATTCGTACCACCGGTCGTTGTACCAATGGATCGCCCCGTCGGGCTCGGCCATCCATGCGAGCTGCGGGATGGTATTCGCGAGCTGCTTCAAGCGAAGCTCGCTGGTGCGCAGCGCGTTCTCGGCGCGTATGCGGTCCGTCACGTCTTCGTGGACCAGGATGACCTCGACCACCTTGCCGCTTTCGTCCGCCACCGGATGCGCGAAGGCGCTCACCCAACGCGCGCGGCCCGCCTTGCCGATCTCCGCGGGATCGTAGAGCACGGTCGGCAGGGTCACGGATTCGCCCTGGAATGCGCGTACCAGCACGGCCATCACACCCTTCGCCGCGAGCTGGGGATCCTGCAGCATGTTGTATTCGTTGAGGACGTATTCCTTCATGCCGTCCCCCTCGGTGACTTGCCAGAGGTCCTCCCAGGCCTTGTTCACCTGCAGCGTGCGGCCATCGGCGGCGAGCAACTGGACGCTGAAGGGGGCCCGCTCGAACAGCGCTCGGAAACGCGCCTCTGCCGGTGCGGGTTGCCGCGGGGCCGGGGTGGGCTTGCCATTGTCGTTCATCGAGGTCACGCCTGACAGGAGTGGGTGGCACCCCGAAGACGAATCGAACGTCCGACCTGCCCCTTAGGAGGGGGCTGCTCTATCCACTGAGCTACCGGGGCGCTGCCGGGCGAAATTATCTCACGCGCGATGCGCGATAATCGGCCATGCCCAAGATCACGATCTATCACAACCCCGCCTGCGGAACCTCCCGCAACGTCCTCGCTTTCATCCGCGAGCGCGGCATCGAGCCGGAGGTCGTCGAGTACCTGAAGACGCCGCCCGATCGGAAGACGCTGCAGCAGCTCGTCAAGAAGATGGGCATCAGCGTGCGCGACCTTCTGCGCCGCAAAGGCACGCCCTATGACGAGCTGGGCCTCGACGATGCCGCGCTCAGCGACGACCAGCTGCTGGACGCCATGATGGAGCATCCCATCCTCATCAACCGGCCCATCGTGGTGACGGACAAGGCGGCAAAGCTCTGCCGGCCCTCGGAGACCGTGCACGAGATCCTCCCACCGCGGTAGCGGGGTCTCCACAAAACCTCCGGCGCTTGATAGAATTTCGGCTGTCTTCAACCGCGTGAAAGGAGGTGATCCGTGAACAAAAAGCCCCGTAACATCGCCGTTGCAGTGAGGCTTACGATCGCCTAGCGCGGGCGTATTCCACCCTACTGCAGCTGCGTAGGGCTCAAGAGGCCGGCCTAACCCGCCGGCCTTTTGTTTTTTCTCATTTGTGCTAGCTTGTTCGTGGGGGCGAGCAGGACCCCCGGGATTTTTCCCACCAAGACGGTTCCGTCCAATCCTGCGCCTTGCCGTATTCACAAGGAGGCGCGAATGGACATGGTGAACTTCGATCTCGACGTCGTTGGCCAGCTGCCGCAGGGCTGGACCCAGGGTGTCACCGGCGCGGGCAAGCCGCGCTGGACGGTGGAGCAGGATGCGTCGGCTCCCAGCAAACCCAACGTACTGAAGCAATCCGGCAGCGGCGATTTCCCCTGGTGCGTGATGCCGACGCGCCAGCGCGCGGATGGATTCGTC
>DATLEL010000199.1:0-2312 GCA_035525255.1 Usitatibacter sp. | reverse complement strand
CGGCGCTGGTGTTCAGCGCCATCGAGCGCCATCGCGTGACCCACCTCTGCGGCGCGCCCATCGTGCTCAACATGCTGGAGCACGCCCCGGAGAGCGTGAAGCGCCGCGCCGCGCACCGTGTCGAGGTGGCGACCGGGGGTGCCGCGCCGCCCTCGGCGATCATCGAAGCCATGGAGGGCATGGGGTTCAACGTGACGCACCTCTACGGCCTCACCGAGAGCTACGGTCCCGCGACGCTGTGCGCGTGGCAGGAGGAGTGGGCGGGGCTGGATCTCGAGGCGCGCGCGCGGCTGATGGCGCGCCAGGGCGTGCGCTATCCGACGCTCGAAGGGCTGCAGGTCGCCGATCCTGAAACGCATGTGCCGGTGCCGCGCGACGGCAAGACGCTGGGCGAGGTGATGCTGCGCGGCAATACCCTCATGAAGGGCTACCTCAAGAATCCGCGCGCCACCGCGGAGGCATTCCGCGAAGGCTGGTACCACACCGGCGATCTCGCGGTGTGGCATGCGGACGGCTACATGGAGGTGAAGGACCGCTCCAAGGACGTCATCATCACCGGCGGCGAGAACGTCTCCTCCCTCGAAGTCGAGGAATGCCTCTACCGCCATCCGCAGGTGATGGAAGCCGCGGTGGTCGCGCGTCCCGACGAGAAATGGGGCGAGACGCCGTGCGCCTTCGTGGTGCTCAAGCCGGAAGCGGGCGAGGTGACTCCCGCCGACATCACCGCGTGGTGCCGCAAGCACCTCGCCGGCTTCAAGGTGCCGCGCACCATCGTCTTCGGCGAGTTGCCGAAAACCTCGACCGGCAAGATACAGAAATTCCTGCTGCGGGAGCGCGCCCGCACCCTATGATTTCGGATGTAGCGCGGCGTAACCCCCGTTTGTGCGCTGCGCCACTGCGGCTGCCCCGCCCCGGAGGCAAATTGCCTCCATGGACTCGCAACCCGACTACCCGATCATCGCGCCCCACGTGGTCTTCCCGTCGCTCAGGACGTGCGCGGAGGGCTCGCACCGTTACCCGGCGCTGGTTTTCGCCGAGCGTGGCTGCCTCGTGCTGTTCGCGGCCGAGTACGCCAAGCGCTTCGGCGTGGGCGTGCTGAATGCCGACGGCAACGTGGTGGAGGCCGACCAGTACCCCACGCTGGACGACGCAGCGCGGGTGTTCCTCGCGCGCGAAGCGGCCTAGCGCGACCTGCGGCTGCCGGCCAGCGCCGGCAAGGCCAGCCCCAGCGCGAACGCGGCGTATACCGCGACGATCGCGCCTTTCGACAGCCGTTTCTGGAAGCCCGGCGTGAAGCGCTCCGGCGTGAGCCGGAAATCGACGACCGCCGCGACCAGCGACGTCGCCGCCGCCACGGCGAGCGGATGGGCATCGCGGCTTCGCCGCGAGCGCTCGTAGAGCAATGCCCAGAGCGTCGCGGCGGCATGGTGGATCGCATACCCTGTCACCGTATGGCGGACGCTGAAGCCGTCGCGATAGGGCGCATGCTTTCCCCAGATCCACTGGCTCGGCCCATTGAGCGGCGCCGGCGCATCGGCGAGCTCGCGCTTGCCGGCCAGCGCCAGCACCAGCGCGGAGGCGATGCTCGCGGCGGCGCCGGAGACCGAGCCGTCGCGCAACGCCGCGTTCCAGGAAGCATCTGCGGCCATCGAGAAACCTATCGGAGTGTGGAATGACGAAGGTTGGATGAAGATACTCATCGTCGGTTCCAGTGGCTTCATCGGGTCGCGGCTGGCGGCGGCGCTGGAGACGGCCGGCCACGCGGTGGATCGCGCCGCGCGCAGCGAGCTGGACTTCACCCGCATCGACCCGGCGGCCTGGCGGCGGCGTGTGGCGGCCCATGACGTCGCGATCAACGCGGCCGGCTTGATCCGCGAGGCGGGTGCGCAGTCCTTCGACGCGGTGCACGTACGTGGCCCGATGGCGCTCTTCGATGCATGCGCGGCGGAGGGCGTTGCGGTGGTGCAACTCTCCGCGCTCGGTGCCGATGAGCATGCGGCCGGCGCTTTCCAGCGCACCAAGAAGTCCGCCGACGATCACCTGCTGGCCCTCGACGTGCCGTCGCTGGTGCTGCAGCCATCGCTGGTGTACGGCGAGGGCGGCGCGAGCGCGCGCCTCTTCACGATGATGGCGACGCTGCCCCTGATCCCATTGCCCGGCGAGGGAACGCAGCAGGTACAGCCGGTGCATGTCGACGATCTCGTCGGCGCCGTGGTCGCGACGGTCGAGAAGCGCGCGTTCACGCGCGAGCGCGTGGCGATCGTGGGCCCGGAGCCCCTGGGCTTGCGCGAGCTCCTCGCGCGACTGCGCCT
>DATLEL010000193.1:0-2312 GCA_035525255.1 Usitatibacter sp. | reverse complement strand
CCCGGATTTCTCGCGCACGCGCGTGCTGGTAGCCGGCGACGTGATGCTGGATCGCTACTGGTTCGGTGACGTGAGCCGCATCTCCCCCGAGGCGCCCGTGCCGGTGGTGCACGTGAAGCGCACCGAGGAACGCCCGGGCGGCGCCGCGAACGTGGCGCGCAACATCACCGCGTTGTCGGGCGGGTGCACGCTCCTCTCGGTGGTAGGCAACGACGAGGCTGCGCGCACCCTCGGCACGCTGCTCGAGGCGGACCACGTGAAAGCGTCGCTGCACCGCGACGCGTCGCTCTCCACCACGGTCAAGCTGCGCGTGATCGGCCAGCAGCAGCAGCTGTTGCGCATCGACTTCGAGCGTCCGCCGAGCCACGAGGTCCTCGCGGCCAAGCTGGACGAGTACGAGCGCCTGGTGGACGAGGCCGACGCGGTGGTGCTCTCCGACTACGGCAAGGGCAGCCTCGAGCGCGTGCAGGAGATGATCGCCCTCGCGCGCCGCCACCGGAAGCCGGTGCTGGTGGACCCCAAAGGGTGGGACTACGCGCGCTATCGGGGCGCCACGCTCCTCACGCCCAACCGCGGTGAATTCCGCGAGGTGGCGGGCCGCTGGACCGACGAGGCCGATCTCGCGCGCCGGGCGCAGAAGCTGCGGCAGGACCTGGAGCTGGACGCCCTCATGGTGACGCGGAGCGAGGAAGGCATGTCGCTCTTCACCGCCAGCGAGAGCTTTCACCAGCCGACGCAGGCGCGCGAGGTGTTCGACGTGAGCGGCGCCGGCGACACCGTGATCGGCGTGCTGGCGCTGATGGTCGCGGCCGGCGCGGACCTGCACGCTGCCATGCGCGTCGCCAACCATGCCGCGGGGATCGTCGTGGGCAAGCTGGGGACAGCAGTGGTGCACCGCGAGGAGCTGGTGCGCTCGCTCGCCGCGGCGGGGGAGGCCTGATGGGAGTCATCGTCACCGGGGCCGCGGGCTTCATCGGCTCGAACCTCGTGCGCGCCTTGAACGCGCGCGGCATCAGCGACATCGTCGCGGTGGACAACCTGACCCACGGCGAGAAGGCCGCGAACCTCGCCGACCTGGAGATCGCCGACTACGTCGACAAGCAGGACTTCATCGAAGCGCTGCGCCAGGGCGCCTTCGACATGAAGTTCGACGCGGTCTTCCACCAGGGCGCCTGCTCCGACACCATGGAGAACAACGGCCGCTACATGATGGAGAACAACTACCGCTATTCGCTGGACCTGCTCGACTTGTGCCAGCAGGCGAAAGTGCCCTTCATCTACGCGTCTTCCGCTTCCGTGTACGGCGCCGGCAAGGTGTTCAGCGAATCACGCCAGCACGAGCGGCCGCTCAACGTCTACGGCTACTCCAAGTTCCTGTTCGACCAGCACGCGCGCCGCAGGATGCCGGTGCGCACCGCGCAGATCGCGGGGTTCCGCTACTTCAACGTGTACGGGCCGCGCGAGTCGCACAAGGGACGCATGGCGTCGGTGGCGTTCCACTTCTACAACCAGTACCTCGCCGAGGGCCGCGTGAAGCTCTTCGAGGGCAACGCCGGTTACGGGCCCGGGGAGCAGATCCGCGATTTCGTGTCCGTCGACGACGTGGTGCGCGTGAACCTGCATTTCCTCGACCATCCCGCGGCGTCGGGGATCTTCAACGTCGGCACCGGGCGCGCGCAAAGCTTCAACGACGTGGCGGCGGCGACCGTGAACGCGATTCGCCGCGCGCGCGGCGAAACGACGCTCGGCCTGGCGGAGCTCAAGAAAGCGGGCGCGATCGAGTACGTGCCTTTCCCGGCGCAACTGGTGGGCAAATACCAGAGCTTCACACAGGCGGACATCGCGGCGCTGCGAGCCGCGGGCTATGCGGACCCGTTCCTCACGGTGGAAGAGGGCGTGGGCCGCTACGTCGCTGCGCGCCTCGCCGCCGCCGCGCCGTGAAGAGGGTGTTGCGCGAAGCGGCAGCGTTGGCTTTCGTGACCGGCGTTGCCGCCGGCTGCGCTCCCGCGAGCCTCGCCGTCCCCGCTGCCACAGGCCGAACCCCGGTGCCGCTTCGTAACGCGGGTTTCGAAGATGCGCCACGCCTGCGCGAGCAGTGCGCGCCTCACTGGGGCTGCACCATGCACGCCGACGTGGGTGCATTCCGCTTCCGGCTCGAGGACTCCGCGCCCGCAGCGGGGCAGCGCAGCTTGTGCATCGAGCGGGTGAAGGACGAGCCCTGGGCGCTCGCGACCCAGGGAGTGGACGTCGAAGGCCTGCGCGGCAAGCGGGTGCGTTTCTCGCTCGCCGTGCGCGCCGAGACGCTCGACGGC
>DATLEL010000176.1:0-2245 GCA_035525255.1 Usitatibacter sp. | reverse complement strand
TGGCGCTTGTGGACGACGAACGTGAGCGACGCATCGATGCGCGCGATGTTCTCGTGGCCGCCACGCGCGGCGGCTCCCAGGCGGCTCACGTAGTACTCGCGCGCGGTGACGTCGATGGCGGTGTGCTCGCCAAAGATCGTGCGCAGCGACACCAGCGCGATGGGCGCCACGCCATAGTGGAAATCGTCCTCGGCGACGCTGCGGATGGTGCCGGCCGCCGCGTACCCAACCCCGCCCGCAACCGTCCCCTGCAGGGCAAGGTAGTCCCGCGGACGCCACTCGAACGTCGTGCCGACCGACACCCCGGTGCTGGAGACGCGGAAGGTCTGCGGCGCGATGTAATCGTAGTGCCCGTAGATGCCGGCCACGCCGCGATAGGTCTCGGCACCCTCGCCATAGCCTCGCCCGTACAGCAGCCCGCGCGTCATCACGTTCTCGAAGCCGTTGGCGCTCGACGCCGTCGCCTGGAAATTGAAATAGTCGAACGGCCGCGTGTACTCGTAGTCGCGCTTCCCCGGCATGCCGTAGTCGATGTAGAAATCCGCCAGCGCCTCGTTGCTGCGCAGCCGCGTGGTGGAAACGCCTCCACCCTCGTTGCGCGCCGTGCCGCTGAAGCCGAGCTGAAGCCGCGAAAGGAACGCCGGCGCGCGGCTCGCGAACGGCCGGTCGAAGCGATCGCCGAACGCGAGGCGGTTGAATGCCACCGGCGGTGAAACCACCGCGGCTGCCGTCTCGCGCTCCCACTTCCGCCAGTCGCTGCGCTCCAGCGCGAGGTTGGCGATGCGGAACAGCGCCTCGCCGAGGAACGAGCCGCCGATGCCGGTATTCACCTGGTCGTTGCGCGACGGGGTCGTGGTCTCGCCGGCAATCTCCCAGAACGCGCTGCCGAGGAATGTATACGCGAGCCCTTCCCAGTAGTTGAGCCCCGAGGCCCGCGCAAAGCCGTGGTACATCGAGCCCTGGTACGGGTGGCCCAGCTGGTTCACCGTGAACGGATCGTGATCCACCACCCAGCTCGCCCGCAGGTTGCGGCGGATGCTGCGCGTATTGCTGTGGAATTCGCAGCAGCCGAAATACTTGCGGTCGAACTGGTTGAGGAGGAAATCGAAGCCGACGATCTCCGCGGCCGGGATCGCGTAGCTCTTGCGCGCCTCGATCTCTCCCGACAAGTCGGGCAGCGCCGGCCGCGGCGGCACCGTGGCATCGCCCGGCGGGGGGATCACCTGCGCCGCCGCGCCAAAGGCGAGGGCCCCCAGGAATGCCGCGACGATCGCCCGGAGCGCTGCCATCAATCGACCTTCGCGCCGCTGTCCTTGGCGACCTTGGACCATTTGGCGATCTCGCTCTTCACGAACGCGGTGAACTGCTCGCGCGAATCACCCACGGGCTCGAACGCCAGCTGCTCGAAGCGCGCCTTCACCGCCGGGTCCTGCAGCATCTTGCGGATCTCGGCGTTCAGCTTGTCGATGATGGCGTTGGGAGTCTTCGCCGGTGCGGCGAGGCCGATCCAGCCGACGCTCTCGAAATTGGGATATCCCTGTTCGGCGACGGTGGGCACGTCCGGCAGGAAGTGCGAGCGCCGCGGGATCGCGACACCGATCGCGCGCAGCTTGCCCGCCTCCACTTGCGCGCGGATGCCGGGAATGGTGTCGGACATGAGCGGTACCTGCCCGCCGATGATCGCGGTCTGCGCGTCGGAGCTTCCCTTGAAGGGAATGTGGTTCAGCTTGATGCCCGCCGCGTTCTGGAACGCTTCCATGGTGAGGTGGCTCGTGGAGCCGTTCCCGAGCGAGGCGTAGGGAATCTCGCCGGGCTTTTCCTTCGCCGCGGCGACGAGCTCCTTCACCGACTTGTACGGCGCGGAGGTCGACACCACCAGCGCCTGGGGCGTGAGCACGATGTTGCCGATCAGCTCGAAATCCTTGATGGGATCGTAGGGCAGCTTCGACTGGATGGCGGGATTGATGCCGAAGGGCCCGCTTCCGGCGGCGACGAGCGTGTAGCCGTCGGGTGCCGCTTCCTTCGCCTGCGCGGTGCCGACGCTGCCGCCGGCGCCTGGCTTGTTCTCGACCACGAACGGCTGTCCCATGGATTTCGAGAACGCTTCCGCCACCACGCGCGCGAGGATGTCGGTGGCGGAGCCGGGCGCGAAGCCGACGATGATCTTCACCGGCTTGGTGGGATAGGACTGCGCGGACGCCGCGCCGCAGACCGCGAGCAGCAGCGAAGCGACGACGGCACGGAA
>DATLEL010000171.1:0-5250 GCA_035525255.1 Usitatibacter sp. | reverse complement strand
CGCCGCCCGACACCACCGGCAGCTCGTACTGGCTGATCTGGTAGCCCTTGGGAAGGTCGGGGTAGAAATAATTCTTGCGCGCGAAGATGCTCCTCGCCGCGATGGTGCCTCCCACCGCGAGCCCGAAGCGAATGGCGCGCTCGACGGCGCCGCGGTTCAAAACTGGCAGCGTTCCCGGCAGCGCGAGATCGACGGCGGAGGCTTGCGTGTTGGGCGGCTTGCCGAACTCCGTGGACGCGCCCGAAAAGATCTTCGAGCGCGTGGTCAGTTGCGCGTGGGTCTCGAGGCCGATCACCACTTCCCAGCTCATGGGAACCCCGGCGGCGATTTCGCGTGCCAGTCGGTGGCCTGCTGGAAAGCATGGGCGGCGGAAAGCATCCGCGCCTCGGACCAGTAGTTGCCGACGATCTGCAGCCCGACCGGCCGTCCCCTGGCGCCGAATCCGCATGGGATGGACATCCCCGGCAGCCCCGCGAGGTTGATCGGGATCGTATATAGATCGTCCAGGTACATCTGCACCGGGTCCTTGTCGCGCGCGCCGAGATCGAATGCGACCGACGGCGCGGCGGGTCCCACGATGAGGTCGCAGCGCTTGAAGGCCGCGTGGAAGTCGCCCGCGATGAGACGGCGAATCTTCTGCGCCTGCAGGTAGTACGCGTCGTAGTAGCCGTGGGAAAGCACGTAGGTACCGATCATGATGCGGCGCTTCACCTCGGCGCCGAAGCCCTCCGCGCGCGACTTCTTGTACATGTCCATCAAGTCGGTGTATTCGGCGGCGCGGTGGCCGTAGCGCACGCCGTCGAAGCGCGACAGGTTGGAGGAGGCTTCCGCGGGCGCGAGCACGTAGTAAGCGGGGACCGAGAGGTGCTGGTTGGGGAGGCTCACGTCGACCACGGTCGCGCCGAGCCGCCGCAGCTCGGCGATCGCCGCCTCGATCGGCGCGGCTACGTCGGGCGCCAGGTCCTTCGAGAAATATTCCCGCGGCAGGCCGATGCGCAATCCCTTCACGCCATCCGCGAGCGCGCCGGCGTAATCGTCCTTCGGCTGGTCGACGCAAGTCGAATCGCGCTCGTCGAAGGACGCCATCACGTCGAGCACCAACGCGAGGTCCTCCGCGGTGCGCGCCAGCGCTCCCCCCTGGTCGAGCGATGAAGCGAACGCGACCATGCCGAAGCGCGACACCCGTCCGTAGGTGGGTCGCAAACCGCACACACCGGTGAACGACGCGGGCTGGCGGATGGAGCCGCCGGTGTCGGTGCCGGTCGCCGCCGGACAGAGGCGCGCCGCGACCGCCGCCGCGGAGCCGCCCGAGCTGCCGCCTGGCACCGCGGATAGATCCCACGGGTTCTTCACCGGACCGAAGTACGAATTCTCGTTGGACGAGCCCATGGCGAACTCGTCCATGTTGGTCTTGCCGAGCAGCACCGCGCCCGCGCGGTCGAACTGCTCGATCACGTGCGCATCGTACGGGGCGACGAAGTCCGCCAGCATCCGCGAGCCGCACGTCGTGCGCCAGCCCTTCGCGCAGAAGAGGTCCTTGTGCGCGATGGGAATGCCGGTGAGCGGTGCCGCGCCGCCTTTCGCGAGCCGCGCATCGGCGGCCTTCGCCTGCGCGAGCGATCGCTCCGGGTCGACGGTGATGAACGCGTTGAGGGACTTGGCGCCGGCGATGCGATCGAGGAAATGGCGCGTGAGCTCGACGCTCGAGACCTTGCGCGCAGCGAGCTGCGACGATAGCTGCTTCAGGGTGTCGCCGTGCACCGCTACTCGATCACCTGGGGCACGAGGTAGAGGCCATCCTCCACCGCCGGGGCAACGGACTGGAAATTCTCGCGCTGGTCGGGCTCGGAGGCGCGATCTTCGCGCAGGCGCTGGGCGGCTTCCTGGGGATGGGCCATCGGCTCGATACCCGCCGTATCGGCGGCCGCCATCTGGTCGACCATCGCCAGGATCGCGTTCATCTCTTGCTGCATTGCAGCAGCCTCGGCCGGCGCGAGCTCGAGCCGGGCCAGGTGGGCGATTCGGGTGACCTGATCGAGGGATAACATACGAAAGTGCCGCTAAGGCCTTAATTCAGCGTGAATTCAGCGCGAGTTTCGGGCTATTATATTGCACCCGCACAAGCGGCCCCCGCCGCGAGCCGAATTCCCTTACGGATCAAGATGTTCTCCTTCGTTTCCAAGTACTTCTCCACCGACCTCGCGATCGACCTCGGCACCGCCAATACCCTCATCTATGTCCGCGGCAAGGGGATCGTCCTCGACGAGCCCTCGGTGGTGGCGATCCGCCAGGAAGGCGGTCCCAACGGCAAGAAAACCATCCAGGCAGTGGGGCTCGCGGCGAAGCAGATGCTCGGGCGCACGCCCGGCAACATCACCGCCATCCGCCCGATGAAGGACGGCGTGATCGCCGACTTCACCATCACCGAGCAGATGCTGAAGTACTTCATCAAGAAGATCCACGACAACCAGTGGTTCCGCCCGAGCCCGCGCATCGTGATCTGCGTGCCTTACGGCTCCACGCAGGTCGAGCGCCGCGCGATCCGCGAGAGCGCCGTCGGCGCGGGCGCGTCGCAGGTGTTCCTGATCGAGGAGCCCATGGCCGCCGCGATCGGCGCCGACCTCCCGATCGCGGACGCGACCGGCTCGATGGTGGTGGACATCGGCGGCGGCACGACCGAGGTCGGCGTGATCTCGCTGGGCGGCATCGTCTACTCGGCATCGGTGCGCGTCGGCGGCGACAAGTTCGACGAAGCCATCATCAACTACATCCGCCGCAACTACGGCATGCTGATCGGCGAGTCCACCGCGGAGCAGATCAAGAAGCAGATCGGCTCGGCGTTCCCGGGCAGCGAAGTGCGCGAGATGGAAGTGAAGGGCCGCAACCTGGCCGAGGGCATCCCGCGCTCGTTCACCATCTCGTCCAACGAAATCCTCGAGGCGCTCACCGAACCGCTCAACTCCATCGTGAGCGCGGTGAAGAGCGCCCTGGAACAGACACCGCCCGAGCTCGGCGCCGACATCGCCGAGAAGGGCATGGTGCTCACGGGGGGCGGCGCGCTCCTCCGCGAGCTCGACCGGCTGCTCATGGAAGAGACGGGCCTGCCGGTCATCGTCGCCGACGACCCGCTCACCTGCGTGGTGCGGGGCTCGGGACGCGCGCTCGAGGAGATGGACAAGCTTGGGACGGTGTTCACGAACGACTGATCAAGGGGTCAGGTTACTTGCTATGAAGATGTCTTCATGGGCACGTTCGCTACAGCAAGTAACCTGACCCCTTGATCCATCAATCTCCGTCCTTCTTCCACCGCGGGCCTTCGCCGCTCGCGCGGCTCACCTTCTTCACGCTGGCCGCGATCGCCATCATGATCGCCGACCATCGCTTCCACGCGCTCGAGACCATGCGCCTGTCGCTTTCGGTGCTGGCCCATCCGATGCAGCAAGTGGCGCAGGTGCCCGCGGCCTCGCTGGGCCGCATCGCCGATTACTTCACCAGCCAGGAGCGGCTGCTGCGCGAGAACCAGGACCTGAAGGTGAAGGTCCTCGAGCAGTCGGTCGCCGCGCAGGAAGTGAAGCTGCTGCGCGCCGAGCAGGAGCAGCTGCTCGCCATGAGCAGCGCCAAGAGCCGCTACGGCGAGAAGGGCCTGATCGCCGAGGTCCTCTACAACGCGCGCAATCCCTTCACCCGCAAGGTCGTGGTCGACAAGGGCCTCACCCAGGGGGTCGCGCCGGGGATGCCGGTGATCGATGGCAACGGCGTCGTGGGCCAGGTCACCAACGTCGGCACGTTCACCAGCGAAGTGACGCTCGTGACCGAGAAGGACCAGTCGGTGCCGGTGATGCTGGTGAGGAACGGGCTGCGCGCCGTCGCCGTGGGCTCCGGCAAGGATGGCTCCATCGACGTGCCCTTCATGCCGGTGTCGGCCGATATCCAGAACGGCGATACCTTCGTCACTTCGGGCATCGACGCCACTTATCCCCCGGGACTGGTCGTCGCCACGGTCACCAGCGTCGAGAAGAATGCCGCCTACGTATTCGCCAAGATCGCGGCCAAGCCCGCCGCGGGTGTCGAAAACCATCGCTACGTGATGGTGCTGCCCCTGCCGGCCGCGGGTGCGCCGCGTCCCGAGACGCGCGCCGCCGAGGAACGCAAGGCCGGCAAGGACCGGCGCCGGCGGGATCGCGATCCCGCGAGCGGAGGAGCAAGCCGTGCGCCCCGCTGACCTGACGCCGGTCGCCCGCGATGTGATGAAGCTGCCCGCGGGCGTGGGGCTCATCTTCTTCTCGCTGGTCGGTGCCTACATGCTGTCGATGCTGCCGTGGTCGGGCCGCTGGCTCCTCGCCCGCCCCGACTTCGTGCTCATCGTGCTCATCTTCTGGACGGTGCACGAGCCGCGCACCATCGGCCAGGGCGTCGCGTTCTCCCTCGGCCTGCTGATGGACGTGAGCGACTCGATGCTGCTGGGGCAGCACGCGTTCGCCTACGTGGTGGCGGTGTTCGGCGCGCAGGTGCTGCGCGTTCGCATCATGTCGTTCCACTTGCCGGAGCAGACGCTGCATGTGCTCGGGCTCACGCTGATGGCGAGCCTGGTGATGCTGCTGCTGAACCTCCTGCTGGGCGAGGACTTCCCCGGCATCGCGTTCTTCATCGCGCCCCTGCTGACCGCGGCCTGCTGGGCGCCGGTCACATGGCTGCTGTACTCGCCGGCGGTGCGCCGGCGCCGCCGCGACACCGCCTCATGATGCTCGGCCAGGCGCTGCGCGACCAGCAGCGCGAGATCACGGTCTTCCGCAATCGCCTGATGCTGGCGAGCCTCGGCATCGTGCTCGCCTTCGGCCTGCTGCTGGCGCGCTTCACGTGGCTGCAGGTAGTGCAGCGCGAGTACTACCACACCCTCGCGGAAGCCAACCGCATCTCGGTGGTGCCGGTGGTTCCCAACCGCGGGCTCATCATCGACCGCAACGGCGAGGTGCTCGCCGCCAACTACTCGGCCTACACGCTCGAGATCACGCCCAGCCGCGTGACCAACGTCGAGCGCGCCATCGACGAGCTGGCGACGGTGATCGAGATCACCGCGCGCGACCGGCGCCGCTTCAAGAAGCTGCAGGAGGAGAGCAAGAACTTCGAGAGCCTGCCGATCCGCACGCGGCTCACCGAGGAGGAAGTAGCGCGTTTCGCGGTGAACCGCTTCCGCTTCCCGGGCTTCGAGATCAAGGCGCGGCTCTTCCGCTCCTATCCCCAGGGCGCGGT
>DATLEL010000169.1:0-2136 GCA_035525255.1 Usitatibacter sp. | reverse complement strand
CGCCCCGCGAGGGGCAGGCGACGAAGCGGCCGGAAAGGGCGGCCGAAATGCAGAACGGCGGGGGCGAAGCGGCTAGCGGGCGCGCTGCTCGATGGTGATCTGCTCGACCTCGACGCGGCGGTTGGGCTCCAGGCACTTGATCAGCGCCGCCTGGGACGTTTCGGAGCATTGCACCACCGGGTTGGCTTCCCCCTTGCCGATCGACGTGAGGCGGCGTGCCTCGACCCCCTTGCCGACGAGGTAGGCCTTGACGGCGTCCGCGCGGCGCTGCGAGAGCTTGAGGTTGTAGGCCGTGGAGCCGATGCGGTCGGTGTAGCCGGTGATGGTGACCTGGTCGATCTCCGGGTGGCGCTTCATGGCCTGGGCGATCTCGTCCAGGCGCGGCTGCGGCTGGCGCAGCGTCGCCTTGTCGAATTCGAACAGCTCTTTCGCCGAAAGCGTGTAGCGCTCGAGCCGCGGCGGGGCGCGGTCGACCTGGGCCTGCGTGCGTTCCTCGCGGCGGAACTGCGGCGGCTGCGGAGCCGCTTCCGCGAAGCGCTGCGGCTCGTATACGCGCTCGACCACGACCGGCGCCGGCATGGACAGCGGGTACGAATAAACCAGCGCCGGGCCCGGATAGATCCAGTATGGATCGTAGTAGCGATAGGGCCGCACCGGGCTCACCCAATAGCGCGGCGCCGAGTAATAAGCGCGCGGGGCCCCCCGATAGCCGCGATGGCCGTCGTATGCAATGGCCGAGGTAGTTCCGATGGAGCAGGCAATCGCTGCGGCGGTGACGAGCGTGGAGCGTTTCATGGTTCGCGGCTTCCGGGGGGAGATCGTGAAACGCCCGAGGGAGGGTTGCGTTGACGCGTGGGCTAACATTCGGCCCATGACGCTCCTAATAGGCAATGCCGATGTCTCGCGTGTCCTCACCATGGACGCCACCATCGCGGCACTCGAGGAGTCCTATCGCGCGCTGGTCACCACCGACGCCGTGTGCCGCCCGCGCATCGACATCCAGATCCCCACTTCCACGCCGGGAAGGACCTACCAGTGGGGGACCATGGAAGGCGGCTCCACCGGCGGCTACTTCGCGGTCCGCATCAAGTCGGACGTGGTCTACGAGCGCGAATACAACGGCGCGGTGACCCAGGAGAAGTTCTGCGGCCGCCCGGGCCTCTTTTGCGGATTGGTGCTCCTCACGTCGATCGAGACCGGCGAGCCGCTGGCGATCATCAACGACGGCGTGCTGCAGCACATGCGGGTCGGCGCTGACGGCGCGATCGGCGCCAAGCACATGGCGAAGCGCGATGCGCGCACCGTCGGAATGCTGGGCTCGGGCGGGATGGCGCGGTCGCACGTGGAGGCGCTGGTGCTGGTGCGTTCCATCGAGCGGCTGCGGGTCTTCAGCCCCACGCGCGCGAACCGCGAGGCGTTCGCGGCGGAGATGCGCCAGCTACATGGCATCGACGCCGCGGCCTGCGAGTCGCCGGAGGAGATCTATCGCGGCGCCGATATCGTGGCCGCGGTCACGGATTCGGCGGTGCCGGTGCTCGACGGCCGCCTGGTGGAGCCGGGCACGCACCTGATCAATATCGGCGGCGGCGGACGCCCCGACGAGGCGAGCCTGAAGCGAATCGACGCTTACCTGCGCTTCGGCACGTCTCCCGCTCCGCACGGCCACCCCGAGCTCGCGATCGAGGACGAGCACATCACCTGGGCGGCGCGGCCGGAGATCTCCATGGGCCGCAAGGGAAAGAAGACGGGCAAGCGCGGTGTGCTGCTGCCGGACCGGATGGTGACGCTCGCCGACCTCATGCAGGGCAAGCCCGGCCGCACCTCCGACGCGCAGGTCACTTATTCGGAGCGCGGCAACCTCCAGGGCGCGCAGTTCTATGCCGTCGCGGGAAAAGTCTACGAGGCCGCGAAAGCGGCGGGGCTCGGCCGCGACTTGCCGACGGAGTGGTTCCTGCAGGACATCCGTAACTGAGTGGGTGTCAGACACCGCCTCGCGCGGTGTCTGACACCAGTTTTTCCCGCAGGCCTGCATCCTTTCCAAGCCCGTGCCACCAGAATTGGCGTCATCATGCTGCGATCCTTCCTGGTGGCTCTCTTGCTGGCCGCGTCCCCGCTTTACGCGGCGCCGAAGACCGT
>DATLEL010000166.1:0-3720 GCA_035525255.1 Usitatibacter sp. | reverse complement strand
GGCCGATCGCGCGAGATGCGACACGCTGGGCGGCGCCCGGCGCGACGGATGCCTCATCGACGCGCATGCGCGCAAGGGCACCGCGCTGCTCGAAGCCGCCACCCCCTACGCCACCCGCAGCTAAGACTGAAAATGAGCCTTTCGCATCGCTACACCCTGCTCTTGATCGCCGCAATCCTCGCCGCGCTCGTTGGCGGCTGACGCGCCGCGACGAACTGGATGAGGTCTGCCTCCTCCATCGGCTTGGCGCAGTAGTACCCCTGGAATTCGTCGCAACCCTCGGCACGCAGGAGGTCGAACTGCTCCTGGTGCTCGACGCCCTCCGCGACCACGCTCATGCGAAGGCTGTGCGCCATCGCGATCACCGCACGCGTGATGGCCACGTCGTCGCCATTGTGCGGCAGGTCGCGCACGAACGAGCGGTCCACCTTGAGCTGGTTGATCGGGAAGCGCTTGAGGTAGCCCAGCGATGAATGGCCGGTGCCGAAATCGTCGATGGACAGGCGCACGCCCATGGCGCGCAACGCTTCCATGATCCCCACCGCGCGCTCCGGGTCCTTCATCACCATGCTCTCGGTGATCTCGAGCTCGAGCGCGTGCGGCGCGACGCCGGTCTGCTTCAGGATCGCAGCCAGCTCCGTCACGAGCTTCGGCTCGTGGAACTGGCTCGCCGACAGGTTCACGGCCACCGACAGCGGCATCCCCTGGTCGTGCCAGCGGCGCGCGCGCTCGCAGACGCGGCGAATGGTCCAGTAGCCGATGGGGATGATGGCTCCGGTTTCCTCCGCGAGGAAGATGAACTTGTCCGGCATCAGCAGGCCGAGGCGCGGGTGGCGCCAGCGGATCAGCGCCTCGACGCCGGTCACGCGGCCGTTGCCGAAACCGATCTTCGGCTGGTAGAAGATCTCGATCTCGCTCCGCTCCAGCGCATGGCGCAGGCCCGCCTCGAGGGCGAGGCGCTCCTGGGAGAGATGGTTCAGCTCGGCCGCGTAGAAGCAGTAGCGGTTGCGCCCCTGCTCCTTCGCCCGGTACATCGCGATGTCGGCATTCGAGAGCAGCGCCTGCGCGTCGGCCCCGTCCTCGGGATAGGTGCAGATACCGAGGCTCGCCGAGAGTCCCAGCTCCTGGCCGTCGATCATCACCGTGGGCTCGAAGGCCTCGAGGATCTTGGCGGCGATGTCGGCGAGATCGGTCGAGTCGCGGAATTCCTCGACCAGCAGCACGAACTCGTCGCCGCCGAGGCGCGCCACCAGGTCGCTCGCGCGCAGCGACCCGGTGAGGCGCCGCGCCGCCTCCTGCAGCACGCGGTCGCCCACGCCGTGGCCGAGCGTGTCGTTGATGTTCTTGAATCGGTCCAGGTCGAGGAAGAAGATCGCGAGCGGCCGCTGGTGGCGCGCGGCCTGCCCGATGGAGTGGCTCAGGGTCTCGTTGAACAGCGCGCGGTTCGGCAGCCCGGTGAGCGTGTCGTGGGTGGCCATCTTCTGGATCATCGACAGGGCGGAGGACAGCTCGTCGTTGGTGCGCCGCAGCCGCTGGCGCAGCTCCGAGAGCCGCCCACCCACCATGGCATAGCAAGGCAACACGAAAGCGAGCGTCACCCACTGGAAAGCCTCGAGCGGCACGTTCACCAGCTCGGGCTTGCGCCACATGAGGAGGTTGATCACGCCGGCGTAGGCCGCCAGCACCACCCCCGCGGCGGTGAGGAACTCGCGGGTGCTGAAGCGGAAGGTGCCGAACGCCAGCACCACGAGGCAGATCATGAGCGCGAGGCCACGCTCACGGTCCACGTGGTACACGACGAACATCAGCACGCACGTGGCCGAGAGCGTCTGCAGCCAGGTGAGGCTGGGATCGGCGAAGCGCTCGTTGAGGCGCGTGCGGAAGAGGAAGTAGAGCGCCCCATTCACCGCGACGATCATGCTCGCGCTGGCGAACATGGGCGCGAGGCCGATGAGCCCGAGCAGGTGCGCGAGGCCGAGAAGCGGCAGGCATGCCGCGTAGGCGCCCGCGGCGAGCAGGAAGCGGCGAACGCGCACTCCATGTTTCGGATCCGCGCCGTGCCGGATCACTGCTGCTCCCAATGGCCACCCGCTTTGTGATGTCGTCGGCTGTAATTATCCGACGGAAGCCGCCGCGGCCTTGTGAAGCATTTCACACAAACGCTTCCACTCCCTTACCGGTGTAATCGCGGCGCCTCGCGCAGCGCGTGGCGTACACCCAGCGCGCAGGTGAAGAGCGCCACGGCGCCCGCCTGGTGCAGCGCCGCGAGCTCCAGCGGCACGCGCAGCAATAAGGTCCCGATGCCCGCCGCGAGCTGCGCGGCGGCCACGAGCAGGAGCGCATGGCTCCACGTTCGCGCGCGGCGATTGGGAGGCTCGTGCCGCACGCGCGTCCATACGATCAACACCGCCAGCGCGACCAGCACCCCGAGCACGCGATGTACGAACTGCACCGTGGCCATGTTGTGGAGGAAATTGGCCCACCAGGGATCGAGCACCATGATTTCCGGCGGGATCCATTCGCCGTTCATGAGCGGGAAGGTGTTGTACGAGAAGCCCGCGCGGATCGCCGCGACCAACGCGCCCGACAGCGCCATCACGAATACGAGGAGCACCAGCGCCCCCGCGCGGCGGCGAGCCGAGTCGGAGCTCGCGGTGCGAAGCGGCGAGAGCAGCCCGAGCGCGGTCCAGAAGAGCAACGCGTAGATGAGGAACGCAAGGCCCAGGTGCGCGGCGAGCCGCAGCGAGCTCACGCGCGGATCGTCCACCAGGCCGCTCTGCACCATGTACCAGCCGAGGACGCCCTGCAGGCCGCCGAGGAGGAAGATGGCGCCCAGCTTCCAGGCGAGCGCACCCTGCAGCCTGCGGGTGGCGACGAAGAAGAGGAATGGCAACAGGAACACGAGCCCGATCACGCGGCCCAGCAGGCGGTGGGCGTACTCCCACCAGAAGATCCCCTTGAACCCCTCCAGGTTCATGTCGTGGTTGCGGACCTTGAACTCGGGAGTCGCGCGGTACTTGGCGAACGCCTCCTCCCATTGCGCGTCGTTGAGGGGTGGCAGCGTCCCGACGATCGGCTGCCATTCCACGATCGAGAGGCCGGAGTGGGTGAGGCGCGTGATGCCGCCCACGACCACCATGGCGAATACCAACGCGCAGCAGGCCAAGAGCCAGCCGGCTATGGTCCTGCGGGGGAAACCGGGAGCGGGGGGCATCGGCACATTTTGCCTGTCCCCCGGCTTTTACGCAGCCTTGCGGTTCCGCGCGGCTTGTTCGAGCCGCGCCTGGGCGAATTCCCAGTTGAGCAGCTTCGCGATCACGGCCGCCGCGAATTCCGGCCGCCGGTTCTCGTAATCCACGTAGTACGCATGCTCCCACACGTCGAGGGTCAGCAACGGGGTCGCCCCCATGGTGAGCGGGGTGCCCGCGTTGGATGTGGCGACGATCTCGAGCCTGCCGCCGCGATCCACCAGCCAGGCCCACCCGCTGCCGAAGCAATCGACCGCCGCCTGCGCGAAGTCCTTGCGGAAGCGCTCGAGGCCGCCCAGGTCGGCATCGATGCGCCGCGCCAGCTCGCCCGCGGGTTCGGCCTCGCTCGCGGGGCGCAGGCAATTCCAGAAGAAAGCATGGTTCCAGGCCTGCGCGGCGTTGTTGAAGACCTTCTGGCGATCCTTGCTGCCCGCCGTCTCGGCGATCACCTGTTCCAGCGTCATTTCCGCCA
>DATLEL010000164.1:0-6839 GCA_035525255.1 Usitatibacter sp. | reverse complement strand
CCCACGCGTTGCAGTTGCGCGGCGAACGCGCGGCCACCGTCACGCCTATCAAGCAAGCGTCGTGAGGAAGCTCGACGTGAAGATCCTCGACGAGAGGATCCGCAGCCAATTGCCCGCGTATGCCACCGGCGGCTCCGCGGGGCTCGACCTGCGCGCGTGCATCGAGGCGCCGATCACTTTGGAACCGGGCGATGCTTCGCTCATCCCGACGGGGCTCGCGATCCACCTGGATGATCCGGGACTGGCGGCAATGATCCTTCCGCGCTCGGGGCTGGGTCACAAGCACGGCATCGTGCTGGGCAACCTCGTCGGTCTCATCGACTCGGACTACCAGGGGCCGCTGATGGTCTCGTGCTGGAACCGCGGCCGCGAGCCGTTCGTGGTGAATCCGATGGAGCGCATCGCCCAGCTGGTCGTGGTGCCGGTGGTGCAGGTCGAGCTCAACGTGGTCGAGTCGTTCGAGGAAAGCACGCGCGGCGCCGGCGGGTTCGGCTCCACCGGCAAGCACTGACGATGCGCGGGCTGGTGCTCTTCGCGCACGGCGCGCGCGACCCCGAATGGGCGCGGCCTTTCGAAGCGATTCGCGACCGCGTGCGCGCGCAACGGCCCGAATACCCGATCGCGCTCGCCTACCTGGAGATGATGCCGCCCACGCTCGAGGACGCGATCGAAACGGTCGCGAACGCCGGCGCTTCGAGCATTACCGTGTTTCCGCTATTCATGGCCCAGGGCGGGCACCTGAAGCAGGACCTGCCGCGCATTCTCGATGCGGTGCGCACTTCGCGCCCGAACATCCCGATCTGCCTCGAAACCGCGATCGGCGACGTCCCGGAGCTTCTCGATGCCATCGCCGGCTGGGTGCTGGGAAGGCTTGACTGAGAACCGGGGACAGACCCCGAACCGATCAACGGCGTGAACCGGGGTCTGTCCCCTTGCAGATCCCGAACCCGTCGTTCCAGCCCATCTCGTACTGCGCGTCGGCGGCGAAGCGCTTCGCATCCTTGCGGGCGTAGCTGCTGCGCTTCGCGGTCTCGCAGCCGTCGATGTAGCCCTCGCGTACCGCAGGCGGGTAACCGGCCAGGTTGTACGTGGGGCGGGACGCGTGCGTGCGCCGCTCCACCGCCTGCGCCGGCGTCTCGGGCTTGTCCGGGGGTGGAGGCAGGCGCGTGTGCGGGCCGAACGCGGCACAGCCCGCCGCGGTCAACAGCAGTGCCGTAGCCAGTCGTCCGATTGCAACCTCATGCGTTAGCATTGCCGATGACCTCCATTCGACCCTTCGACCGCTTCGCCGCCATGCGCGTTCTTGCCGCAAGCGTCCTTTGTATTGCCGCCGGTGTCGCGACCGCCGCCGAAACCGCGCTGCGCACGGTGCAGGTCCGCATCGCGAACCATCCGCTCAAGGTGGAGGTGGCCCAGCGCGAGGCCGATCGCCAGAAGGGCCTCATGTTCCGCGAGAAGATCGCGAAGAACGACGGCATGCTGTTCATCTTCGACGAGCCGGCCTACCACAGCATGTGGATGAAGAACACGCTGATCCCGCTGTCGGTCGCGTTCGTGGACGCGGGCGGGACCATCCTCAACATCCTCGACATGGAACCCGGCAGCCTCGAGTCGCACATGTCCGCGGGGCCTTCGATCTACGCCATCGAGACCAACCAGGGATGGTTCGCCGAGAAGGGCCTGAAGGCCGGCGACAAGGTCACCGGCCTTCCCAAGCTGGTACGCAACAACTAGCCTAGAACACGCTCCTCGCGTGGAACACGTACGACGAGGACATGAAGAACAACATCGGCAGCGACAGCATCACGTTGGTGCGCGATGCGAGGAAGGCCACGCGGCGCGCGCGTGTCTTCTCTTCGTCGGTCGCGGTCACGATGCCGAGGATCTTCTTCTGGTTCGGCCAGATCAGCACCCACACGTTGAACAGCATGATGAGGCCCAGCCAGGCACCGATGCCGATGGGCACGAAGCCCGGGCGCAGCGTGAGCACGTCCACCGTGCGGGCGCCCATGATCATCAGAGCACCGAGCACGGTCACCACGGCCGCCCAGCGGAAGAAGAACAGTGCGCGCGGCGCTACGTGCTTGGTGATGCCCGCGCCCGTGGGCGGGCTGTCGGCGGCGGCCGCCTTGAGCGCATCCACCTGCACGAAGTTGAAGTAGTAGAGCAGCCCGATCCACATCACGCCCGCGAGGATGTGGAGCCAGCGACCGAGTCCCAGCTGGATGAATTCGGCAGTCATGTCAGCCTCCGATGATGGCGCGAGCCAGGCAGTAGAGAACGACCGTCAGGACGAGTCCCGAGATGACGGTGCCCCAAAGGGAATCGAGCGGATTTTTCATGGTGGTTGCTCCGGGAATTGAGGGGACTGCACGAACGCGCGGATTCTAGCACGCGCGCGCTGAGACGGCCGCCAAAATCGGCTGAAAATCCCTATGGATTAAGGGGTTATGCGCTGCGCCGAAGGCCGCCGCCGGGCCGGGCACGCGCGCCACGTAGAATCCGCCGATGCCGGACACCCATCCGTATTCGCGCCTCACGCCGGACGTCGTGCTGAATGCGCTCGAAGGCGCAACCGGGCTGCGATGCGATGGCCGCATGCTCGCGCTCAACAGCTACGAGAACCGCGTCTACCAGGTGGGCGTGGAGGACGCGGCGCCCGACGGCGCGAAGTTCGTGGTCGCGAAGTTCTATCGGCCCGCACGCTGGTCCGATGCGCAGATCCTCGAAGAGCACGGCTTCGCCGCGGAGCTCGCCGCCGACGAAATCCCCGTCGTCGCGCCGCTCGCGTTCGCGGGAAACACCTTGCTCGCCGCGGAGGGCTTCCGCTTTGCCGTATTCCCGCGCCGCGGCGGTCGCGCGCCGGAGCTGGAAGATCGCGACACGCTCGAATGGCTGGGGCGGTTCATCGGGCGCATCCACATGGTCGGCGCGCGCGAATCGTTCAAGGAACGCCCGCGGCTCGACATCGAGGGCTTCGGCGAAGAGCCGCGTGCATTCCTTCTCGAAAGCGGCCTCATCCCGCCCGACCTGCTGCCCGCGTGGCGCCAGGCCGCGGACCTCGCGCTCGAAGGGGTGCGCCACGCGTTCCACCGCGCGGGCGACGTGGGATACCTCCGCGCCCACGGTGATTGCCACGCAGGCAACGTCCTGTGGACTCCGGCCACGGGCAACTCGCCGGGCGGCCCGCACTTCGTCGACCTCGACGACAGCCGCACCGCGCCCGCGGTGCAGGACCTGTGGATGCTGGTCTCGGGCGACCGTCCCACGATGGCGCGCCAGCTCGGGGCGATCCTCGCCGGCTACGAGGACTTCGCCGAGTTCGACGACCGCGAGCTGCACCTGGTGGAAGCGCTGCGCACGCTGCGGCTGCTGCATTACTCGGCCTGGCTCGCGCGACGCTGGGATGACCCGGCCTTCCCCATCGCCTTCCCATGGTTCAATACGCCGCGCTATTGGCAGGACCGCGTGCTCGAGCTGCGCGAGCAGATCGCCGCCCTGCAGGAGCCGCCCCTCGCACCGGCCTAGTTACATTTGGTCGCACTAAGCGCGCAACCGCGAGTCCAATCCCTGCTCCAATCCCCTGATTCCAAAAAAAGAACACCAATTCATGAGCGAGCTCTCCCCGGATCCGCTGCGGCCCCCGCGCCGCCCCCGCCCCCGTTGGCTGATGCCGGCTATCGTCGTCGCCCTGCTCGCGCTCGCCGGCGCGGCCGCCTGGTATTTCTGGGGTCGCGGGGAAGCGGCGGACTCATCGAAGACGGCCGCCACCAAGGAGGGCAAGGGCGGCAAGGGCGGAGGCAAGGGCAGCAAGGGCGGCCGCTTCGGCGGAGGCGCGGGCGGCGTGCAGCCGGTGCAAGCAGTGGCGGCCAAGCCCGGTGACATCAACATCCTGCAGACCGCGCTCGGCACGGCGACCGCGCTCAAGACCGTCACCGTCAAGCCGCGCGTGGATGGCCAGCTGAAGGAAGTGCTGTTCACCGAGGGCCAGCTGGTGAAGGAGGGCGACGTCCTCGCGCAGATCGACCCCGTGCCGCTGCAGGTGGCCCTCGCGCAGGCCGAAGGCACCCTCGCGCGCGATGCCGCGCAGCTCAACAACGCGCGCCTCGACCTCGAGCGCTACCGCACGCTCCTCACGCAGGATTCCATCGCCGCCCAGCAGGTGGACAGCCAGGCCGCGACCGTGCGCCAGCTCGAGGGCACCGTGAAGGTGGGCCAGGCGCAGGTCGACAACGCCAAGCTGCAACTGTCGTACACGCGCATCACCGCGCCGATCTCCGGGCGGCTCGGATTGAAGCAGGTGGACGCCGGCAACCAGGTGCGCGGCTCCGACGTGAACGGCATCGCGGTCATCACGCAGGTGGACCCGATGGGCGTGGTGTTCACCATCCCGCAGGACAACCTCCCGCGCGTGCTCGCGCGCCTGCGCACCGGCGACAAGCCCGCGGTCGAGGCGTGGGACCGGGAGCAGAAGAACCTGCTCTCGCGCGGCACGTTGATCAGCACCGACAACCAGATCGACGTCACCACCGGCACGGTGAAGCTGAAGGCGCAGTTCTCCAATGCCGAGAACAAGCTCTTCCCCAACCAGTTCGTGAACGTGCGCATGGTGGTGGACACGCGCAAGGGCGTGATCGTGGTCCCGACCGCGGCGGTGCAGCGCGGCGCGCAGGGCTCGGTGGTCTACGTGGTGAAGGACGACAGCACCGTGTCGCTGCGGCCGGTGGTGACCGGTCCCGCGGAAGGCACGCTCACCATGATCGAGTCGGGCCTGCAGGCGGGCGAGCGGGTGATCACCGATGGCGTGGACCGCATCCGCGAGGGCGCCAAGGTGGAGGTGACCGAGCCCGGCGCCGCGTTGCGCGGCGGCGGCGGCAGGACCGGGGATGCCGCGGATCCCGCCAAGGCAAGCGAGTACCGCAGGCGCCTCGAGGGCATGACGCCCGAGCAGCGCGAGGAAGCGAAGAAGAAGCGCGAGTCGATGACGCCGGAGCAGCGCGAGGAATTCCGCAAGCGGCGTGAAGCCGGCGGCGGGAAAAGCGCGCAGTGAACCCGTCACGCCTCTTCATCCTGCGGCCGGTCGCTACCGCGCTGCTGATGGTGGCGATCCTGCTGGCGGGATGGGTGGGCTATCGCGAGCTGCCGCTCTCGGCGCTGCCGCAGGTCGATTACCCGACGATCCAGGTGGTCACGCTCTACCCGGGCGCGAGCCCCGACGTGGTGACCTCGTCGATCACGGCGCCCCTCGAGCGCCAGTTCGGCCAGATGCCGGGGCTGAAGCAGATGTCCTCCACCAGCTCCGGCGGCGCCTCGGTCATCACGCTGCAGTTCGCGCTGGAGATCGACCTCGACAGCGCGGAGCAGGAGGTGCAGGCCTCGATCAACGCCGGCGGCAACCTGCTGCCGAGCGACCTCCCCGCGCCGCCGATCTACAGCAAGGTGAACCCGGCGGACGCACCGATCCTCACCCTCGCCATCACGTCGAAGACGATGAAGATGACGCAGGTGCAGAACCTGGTGGATACGCGCCTCGCCCAGAAGATCTCGCAGACCCAGGGCGTGGGCCTCGTCACCCTCTCCGGCGGCCAGCGCTCGGCGGTGCGGGTGCAGGTGAACCCCCGCGCGGCCGCGGCGGCGGGCCTCTCCATGGAGGACGTGCGCTCCGCCATCAACGCGGCCAACGTGAACCAGGCCAAGGGCAGCTTCGACGGTCCCGCGCGCTCCTACACCATCGACGCCAACGACCAGCTGCGCAGCCCGGAGGAATACAAGCAGGTCGTGGTCGCATTCAAGAACGGTGCGCCCGTCTACCTCACCGACATCGCCGACGTGATCGAGGACGCCGAGAACACGCGCCTTGCCGCCTGGGTGAACGACACGCCCGCGATCATCCTCAACATCCAGCGCCAGCCGGGCGCCAACGTGATCGAGGTGGTGGACCGCGTGAAGGCGCTCCTGCCCACGCTCACGGCGTCGCTGCCCGCCTCGATCGAGACGCAGCTCCTCACCGACCGCACCGTCACCATCCGCGCCTCGGTGCACGACACCCAGTTCGAGCTGCTGCTCGCCATCGGGCTGGTGGTCGCGGTGATCTTCGTCTTCCTCAGGAGCGCCACGGCCACGCTCATCCCCGCGGCCGCGGTGCCGCTTTCCATCGTCGGCACTTTCGGCGTCATGTACCTGCTGGGGTTCAGCATCAACAACCTCACGCTGATGGCGCTCACCATCGCCACCGGCTTCGTGGTGGACGACGCCATCGTGGTGATCGAGAACATCTCGCGCTACGTGGAGGAAGGCGAGGAGCCGATGGCGGCGGCGCTGAAGGGCTCGAAGCAGATCGCCTTCACCATCATCTCGCTCACCTTCTCCCTGGTGGCGGTGCTGATCCCGCTGCTCTTCATGGGCGAAGTGGTGGGACGCCTGTTCCGCGAATTCGCCATCACGCTCGCCGTGGCGATCCTCATCTCCGCGTTCGTGTCGCTCACGCTCACGCCGATGATGGCGGCGCGGCTCCTCAGGCACACCCCACCCGAAAAGCAGGGCAGGTTCTTCAAGAAGAGCGGCGAGGTCTTCGACCGCATGATCGGCCGCTACGACCGCGTGCTCGTCTGGGTGCTCGCGCACCAGCTGCTCACCCTGATCGTCTTCCTGGTCACGCTCGCCGTGACCGTGCTGCTCTACCTCCTCATCCCCAAGGGCTTCTTCCCGCAGCAGGACACGGGCTTGATCCAGGGCGTCTCGGAGGCGCCGCAGTCGTCCTCGTTCACCGCGATGTCGGAGCGCAGCCGCAACCTCGCACTCCTGCTGCTCGAGGATCCGGCCGTGGAGAGCGTGTCGTC
>DATLEL010000163.1:0-4580 GCA_035525255.1 Usitatibacter sp. | reverse complement strand
GCGCTGGTGAACGCGAGGATGCCGCTGCCGACGGGCTTGGTGACCGCCCACGGAGGGTCGTCCCAATATCCGGTATTCGTCGCCAACCCCTTGGTCTGGTACAGCGTCCCTGCGTACACCCCCGCACTGCTCGGGCGGGCGTCGGACATCGTCAGCCACAGGGCGTGACCATCGGCCTCGTAGGTATGCCAGGTGACGAACAGCACGTCACCCTGGTGCGCAATGTTGAGGCCCCACCCGGCCTCGGACCCTCCGGGCGATTTCCACCAGAGGCCCTGGTAGTTCTGCGCCTGCACGCCGAGTGCGGCGAGCATCGACAGGATGGCCAGCACGCGCGCGATCATGGGAGTTTCGCCGGGGTGGAGAACGGCCGGTTGGCATCGACCACGAACATCACCAGCGAATGCAGGTCGACGGTCCCGCTGCTGGAGACCTGCATCGGCATGTCGGCCCCGTGGCCGACCTCCGTCTGCCCGGCCGCCACGCGCCTGGCGCCATGGGGCGTATGGCTGGTGGTCTCGCCGGCGATCACGTAGAAAGCCTCCGAGCCCGGATGGGAGTGCGGCGGCGTGATGCTGCCGGGAGGGCCGCTGCCCTCGTTGATGCGCAGCAGGAATTCCGCCGCGGTCACCGCGGGAATCGGCCCCACTTCCGCGACGGGCGTCCCGCCCGGCGACGTCCGCCCCGGAGCACCGAGCGTGAAGAGCCACACCTTTCCGGCGGCTTCGGCGACCAATGCGTAAGGACCTTCGAGTGCCTTCGCCTGCTCCAGCGTGGCGAAGTTCTCCAGCCGCCAGAAGAGCGGTCCGGCGGGAAGCGAAGCCACCTTCTTTTCCACCAACGGCTTCACCACGAATTTGGACTGCGCCAGGGACTGCTGGACCGCGAACCCGGCGGCCGCCAGGATGATGCCGATCAGGAATTGCCTCATGAATCGTCTCCACTGAAGTTGAATGTCGTGACTGCACGGCGATTCAACGACGGCGGCTCCGGGAAAGTCCCGAAGAAACGGCTAAGCTTCGGCGAAGGATGCGAAACCCTCCACCATTCAGCGGCTTGCAGGGCGCCCTCCGGGTCGGCGAGTGGACCGTCGAGCCCGCGCTGGACCGCCTCTCGGCGGCGGGGAAGACCGTCAAGCTCGAGTCCAAGGCGATGGCGGTATTGGTCTACCTGGCCGAACGGCCCGGCGAGGTGGTGGGCCGCGAGACGCTGCTCGCGGAAGTATGGAAGGGCGTCTTCGTGGGCGACGACTCCCTCACTCAAGTCGTCATCAAGCTGCGCAAGGCGCTGGGCGACGACCCGGACCGTCCCAAGTACATCGAGACCATTACCAAGCGCGGCTACCGGTTGATAGCCCCGGTGACCCGTGGGGCGGTGCGCAGCTCGCCGCGCTTGCCGTGGCTCTCCGTCGCCGGCATCACCGCAGCGTTGCTGGGGGCATTCGCGGCGTGGTGGTACACCTCGTCACCCGAGCTTCCTCCGCTCCCGCAAGCCGCCGCGAGCTCCGAGGCGGTGCGCTCCGCCCAACCGGCGATCGCCATCCGAGCGTTCGAGGCGATCGGCAACGACCCCCAGGCCACATTGCTTGCCCAGGGAATCACCGCCGACCTGGTGACGGACCTGTCCAAGGTATTCGGCCTCACGGTGATCGGCGACGCGACCGGCGACGCTCCATCGACCGGCTACCTCGTGTCCGGATCGGTGCAGCGCCTCGACGAAAGGCTGCGGCTTCACGTGCGCCTCGCCGACGCAAAGACCGGCAAGCAGCTGTGGTCCGAGCGATTCGACCGGGCGCCGAAGGACTTCTTCGCGCTCCAGGACGAGCTGGGCCCGAAGATCCTGCAGCTGCTGCCCGCGAAAGTGAGCGAAGCGGAGATGCGCCGCGTGTCTCAGCGGCACACGCGCAACCTCGAGGCCTACGAATACTTCCAGCGCGGGCAGTCGGCCCTGCTGGTGCGACAGAAAGCGGAGAACGAGACCGCGCGTGAAATGTTCCGCCGCGCGATCGCGCTCGACGCGAACTTCGCCCGCGCCTACGCGGCGCTCGCGCTCACCTACGCCGCCGACTACCGGAATCAATGGACTGCCGATGGCAACGCCGCGCTCGACCGGGCCTTCGAGCTCGCACGTACCGCGTACCAGATGAATCCCGACATCGCCGAGACCTACTGGGTGCTCGCCTTCGTCCACCTCGAGCGGCGCCAGCACGACCTGGCGCTGCAGCATCTCGAAGCCGCGGTGCGCCTCTATCCCTCCTTCGCCGACGGCTACGCGCTGATGGGCGGCATCAAGACCTACGTCGGGCGTCCCGCGGAGACCGTGCCGCTGATACGCGTGGCCATGCGGCTGGCACCCCAACCGAGCTATCTCTACTTCCTGCTGCTCGGGCGCGCATACCTTTTCATCGGCGACCTCGAGCAGGCGCGCGTGAACCTGGAGCAGGCGCTGGCGCGCAACCCCGCCAACCTCGAGTCGCGCGTCTACATGGCGGCGGTGCACGTGATCGCCGGCGACCAGGCGGCGGCCGGCTGGGAGGCCGAGGAGATCCGCGCGCTCCGTCCCGGTTTCACCAGCCGGGCGTGGATGGAGACCGACCCGATGACCGATTCCGCCCAGAAGGCTAAGCTCGCGCAGGCCCTGGGGCAGCTCGGCCTCTGACGAAACGAACAGGAGAAGAACAAATGAAAAAGATTCTGGCTATCGCGGCGATCGTCCTGGTGTCGTCGTGCGCGACCCCGGAGAAACCGAAGCCGCCGTCCGTCGAGCGGATGTACGTCATCCCGTGCGGCGAGATCCACACCACCGACCTGTCGCGCTGGACGCCCGGCGAGAACATCGGCAAGCCCTATGTGCTGAGCGTCCACTGCTACCTGGTCAAGCACGCCAGGGGATGGATGCTCTGGGATTCGGGCCACCCCGAGCGCATCGCGGCGATGCCGAACGGGCTCACCAATCCGCAGGGGACGAGCACATCCTTCCTGCGCAAGACGCTGACCGACTCATTGAGGGAGATCGGCATCACGCCCGCCGGCATCGAGCATTTCGCCATGTCCCACTCCCACGGCGACCACTCGGGCAATGCCGGCCTTTTCGCCGCCTCCACGATCTACATGCAGCAGGCGGAATACGACGCCGTGCTCGGGCCGGACGCGGCGAAATTCAACCTGCCCAGCGCGAATTTCGAGGGGCTGAAGGGCGCGCGCTTCGTGCTGCTGAACGGCGAGCGCGACGTGTTCGGCGACGGCTCCGTGATGATCAAGCCGGCGCCCGGGCACACCCCGGGTCACCAGGTGCTCGCGGTACGCCTGCCCACGCGCGGCCTGGTGCTGCTGTCCGGCGACCTGGTGCACCTCCACTACAACTGGGAACGCAGCATCGTCCCCAACTTCAACTACGACCTGGAGCGTAGCCGCCGCAGCATCAGCGAGATGAAGGAGTTCGTCGCGAAGAACGATGCCGCGATCTGGATCAACCACGACCGGGAACAGCATGCGGCCATTCCCAAGGCGCCGGCCTACGTCGAATAGCTGGCCTCGGCGCTCCATTCGCGCGCCCGTTCGATGACGGCGGCGAGGGTTTCCGGCATCACGGGCTTCGTCACGTGCTCGTCGAAGCCGGCGTCGCGGGACAGGCGCTTGTCGCTCTCGGCGCCGTAGCCGGTCACCGCCACCAGCCTCACCCGGCGCCGGCTGCGCCGCAGCCGTCTCGCGACTTCGTAGCCGTCGATCTCGGGCAGCCCGATGTCGAGCAGCACGAGGTCGGGCTCGACGTCTTCGGCCATGTGCATCGCCTTCATCCCGCTGAAGGCCACCTCGGCGTGGTGACCCATCAGGCGCAGCACATCGGCCATCGAATTGGCGGCGTCCTCGTTGTCGTCCACCACCAGCACACGCAATGGACGGTCCGAGTTCTCCGCCGCCGCGCTCGCCGGGGCCTGCGCAGTCGGGACGACCGTCGCTTCCGCCATCACCGGGATGCGCACGATGAACGTGCTGCCGCGTCCCAGGCCTTCGCTGCGCGCTTCCACATCGCCTCCGTGAAGCTCGACCAGCGCCTTCACCAGCGTGAGGCCGATCCCCAGGCCGCCTTGCGCGCGCTCGAGCGACGTGGGCGCCTGCGTGAACAGGTCGAATATGCTGCCCAGCATTCCCGGGGCGATGCCGATGCCGTTGTCTTCGACGCGGACGAACGCGACGTCGCCCTGGCACCCGGCCGAAATGCGGATTTCCCCGCCGGGATCGGTGTACTTCCCCGCATTGTGGAAGAGGTTCGCGAACACCTGGGCGAGGCGAACATTGTCCGCGAACACCTGCACCGAGGGATCCTCGACGTGGAGATCGACCCTTTGGCGGCGGCTGTCGAGAAAGGGCCGGCTCGCCTCGAGCGCGTCGGAGATCGCGTCGACCAGCAGCATGCGGTGGCGGCGAAGGTCGATGCGATTGCGGCTCACGCGGGACACATCGAGGAGATCCTCCACCAGGCGCGAGAGCTGCCGCACCTGGCGCGACATGATCTCCAGCTGCTTGGTGCTGGCGAGCCCGTCGGCGCGGCGAATCAGCTCGATCGAGGTCACCAGCGGC
>DATLEL010000154.1:0-4405 GCA_035525255.1 Usitatibacter sp. | reverse complement strand
GCTCCTCGATCGGCGCCTGGCGCTTCGCGGCGGCTTCCTGCGACGATCCCTTGCGCGCGCTCACCGCGTTCGCCGAGGCCTACACGTTGCAGTCCTATCCCGCGCGCCCCAGCCGCAACTTCGTCTCGCAAGCGGCGCGGACGATGCTCGACGAGCTCTTCAAGGGACGCGAAGCGGAGATCCTCGCGAGCAAGTGGAACCGGCTGCACATCATCACGATGCGCGGACGCTGGCCGCTCACGCGCGACTCGTCCCTGCACACCCCGTTCGGTTTCGGCATGGCGGCGATGGCCAACATGCTCGGGCGCCGGCACCTGGCGCGCTTCGCCGACCGCACCGTGTTCCTCGACGCGCGCGGCTCGCCGCCGGTGATGCCGGAACGCTTCGACCGGTTCCGCACGCACTCCGTGACGCTCGATGCGGCCAACCTCGGGCAAGCGCTGCTCGCGTCCGCGTCGATCCCGATGATCCTCGAGGGCGTGGCGAACATTCCCAGCGCCCCGGCGGGCATCTACTGGGACGGCGGCATCATCGACTACCACCTGCATTTGCCCTATCACCACGCCGAGGGACTGGTGCTCTATCCGCACTTCACCGATCGCATCGTCCCCGGGTGGCTCGACAAGGCGATGCCCTGGCGCCTCGCGCGTGGACCCTGGTTGGATAACGTGGTCCTGGTAGCGCCCTCGCGCGAATACCTCGCTACCCTGCCGCGCGGCCGACTGCCGAGCCGCGCCGACTTCAAGGGCTACGCGGGCAACGACGCCGGGCGCATGGCCGCGTGGCGCACGGCGATCGCCGAAAGCGAGCGCCTCGGCGACGCTTTCCTCGACTTCGCACGCAGCCCCGACCTCTCGCGCATCACGCCGCTCTAGTTTTCAGTCAGGGGTGATTCCGGCGGCCTTCACGGTGCGTGCCCACTTGTCGGTCTCGCGCCGGATGACGGCGGCGGTCTCGGCGGGCGTGCTGCCGACGGGATCGATCCATTGCCGGTCCCAGAGCGAAGCCTTCATCGCGGGACTGCGCGCGATGGCCACCAGCTCGGCGTTCAGACGCCGGATCGCTTCGGGCGGCGTGCCGGCGGGCGCCATGATCGCGATCCACACCTCGGCTTCGAAGCCCGCATAACCGCTTTCGGCAACCGTGGGCACCTCGGGAACCAGCGGCGAGCGGCGCGCCGAAGTCTGTGCGACCACGATCACCTTGCCCGCGGCCATCTGCGGGATGAGCGCGGTGGGATTGAGCGACAGCAGCTGCACGTCGCCCGCCACGAGCGCCAGCACCGCGGGCGCGCCGCCGTTGTACGGCACATGCACGGTGCGGATGCCCGCCACGCTATTCAGCAGCTCCATGGAGAGCTGCGACACGCTGCCCTTGCCGACGGAAGCGAAGTTGAGCTTTCCGGGATCGGCGCGTGCCCGCTCGACCACGCCCTGCAGCGTCTTCACGCCCAGCGACGGATGCACCGCGATCAGGTTGGGCGAGGTGCCCAGCAGCGTGACGGGTGTTAGATCGCGCGACGGCTCGTAGGCCAGGTCGCGGTAAAGGGCCGGGCTGACCGCGAGCGGACCGTTGGTGCCGACCAGCAGCGTGTGTCCGTCGGGCGCCGCGCGCGCGACGGCCTCGGCGGCGATGTTGCCGCCGGCGCCGGGACGGTTCTCCACCACCACCGGCTGCCCGAGCGCTTTCGAAAGCGGCTCGGCCAGGGCGCGCGCGACGATGTCGGGCTGTCCTCCCGGAGCGAAAGGCACCACCAGCTTGACCGCGCGCGAGGGCGCCCACGACTGCGCCGCCGCGGGCGCGAGCGAGAACGCCAGCACTGCAGCGAAAATGCGCCCGAAGGCCGTTGTATTACCCATGAAACGCGCTCCCACGGCTTTGCGGCCCCCGCAGGGGCCCGGATGTGACTCGCTGCACAAGTGGCGCGCAGCCTCGGTGCTAGCCTGCAAATCCCATAAGAACACTCAGGGAGAAACACCATGAAACGTTCGCTCGCAGGCTCCATGCTCGCGGCCGCTTTCGCCGTGGGCGCTCCGGTCTCCTCCCTCGCGCAGCTGGGCGAGGACGCGGCCCGCCAGGCGGCCGGCGAAGTCCGCCTCCTCGTGACCGAGGGTACCGGTGTCATCGGCGACCTCCAACCCGCCATCAACGGCGGCAAGGTCGACAAGGACCAGGTCGCACCCGACGCGCTGGTGAACCAGTTCAAGGTGCGCTACCAGAAAGCTTCCGGCGCTCCTCTCGACACCAAGGCCGCCGGCGTCGTGGGCGATGCCCGCCGCGCTTACGTGCAGGCGTTCAGCTCGGTGGTGACCCGCTTCCAGGGCAACCTCACCAAGGGCGGACAGGATGCGTTCGTGCCGGCGTTCTTCCGCGCGCAGGTGCTCGCCGAATTCAACAAGCTGATGCAGGGCAAGCTGCAGGCCTACGCCACCAACCGCGATGCCGAGCTCATCAACGGCGACTGGGCGGTGCACAAGGTGATGAAGGGTTCGTCCCTCGCCGGTGAAGTGAAGATGCTCATGGACAAGGGCGGCCTCGAGCCGGTGGTCAAGCGCCAGGGCAGCTCGGTGATGGGCTACTACCCGATGAAGCTCGGTTCTGCTTGCGTCTCGTGCCACGCGCAGAACGGCCTCAAGCAGACCGAGGGTGGCTTCGGCGGCGCGCTGGTAGCCGAGATCCCGGTCAAGTAGAGTAACCGTCATGAGCCTGCAGCGACTGCTGCGGCTGCTGCCGGTCGGGTTGGTGGTGCTGGTGGCGGTCAACCTCGGCATGCTGCTGGTGCAGGAGCGCCAGAGCCGTGCGACCTACGAACAGGTGCGAGCCGCCCAGGTGCAGCGTGACCTGCTCGGCGGCGTGCGCGGCAACTGCGAGCCCATGACCTTCAAGGCGGTGGCGTGGACGCTCACGCGCCGCAGCTCCCAGGGCCGGCAATACCAGGACGGCAAGAAGGCTTGCCTCGACGCGGTCGCGCAGGCCGAAGCAGCCATGCCGCAGGCCGCCGCGGCGCTCGGCGAGCTGCGCAAGAACCAGTCCCAGCTCGCCACGCTCCTCGAGGCGATCCAGGCCGACCATACCGACGAGACCAAGATGGTCACCGTCGGGCGTCTCGAGCGCGAGGTGCAGCCCCTCACCGCCGCGGTGCACAAGCAGCTGGACGAGCTCACCCGGGCGGCCGACGGAGAATCCGCACGCCTCATGGCCCAGGCACTCGCGCAGCAGGAGCGCACGCTGTGGCTGGGCGCGTTGCTGGGGCTTTCCGCCATCGTCATCGGCGCCATGCTGGTGCGTGTCGTCACCCGCCGCATCATCAACTCGGTGGACGAGGCGGTGGCGGTGGCGAGTGCGCTGGCGGAGGGCGACCTCACGGTGGCGCCGCACGCGCGCCGCTCCGACGAGATCGGCAAGCTGCTGGACGCCATGGACCGCGCCCGGCGCGCGTGGATCGAGGCCATCGCGGAGATCCACCGCGTGACCCGCTACATCGCCGAGGCGACGGACGAGATCGCGCGCGACGCGGGATCGCTCAACCAGAGCAGCGTGCATGCCGCGTCGAGCCTGCAGCAGACCGCGCGCTCGATGACCGAATTGCAGTCGACGGTTTCCGCTTCCACCGATTCCGCGCGGAAGGCGGCCGACCTCGCGGGCACCGCGACCGGCTCGGCGCACGAGGGCGAGGCCGCCATGGCCGAGGTGGTCACCACCATGGAGAGCCTCTCCGCTGCGTCGGCCAAGATCGGCGAGATCGTGACCGTGATCGATTCCATCGCGTTCCAGACCAACCTGCTCGCGCTCAACGCGGCGGTCGAGGCCGCGCGGGCCGGCGAGCATGGCCGCGGCTTCGCCGTCGTCGCATCCGAAGTGCGCGCGTTGTCGCAGCGCTCCTCGGTGGCCGCAGGCGAGATTCGTGACCTGATCGCGACGTCCGTCGAGGGCGTGCGCGCGGGCGCCAGCAACGCCGCGGGTGCCAGCCGCAAGATCCTGCACGTGGGCGAATCCATCGAGCAGGTGTCCACGATGATCGCGGGCGTATCGGGCGCGGCAAGCCGCCAGGGCCGCGAGATCGACCAGCTGTCGCTCACCATCGAAGAGCTCGACCGCGTGACCCAAGGCAACACGCAGATGGTGGGATCGTGGACCGAGCGGGCCGGTCACCTGCGCGAAGAGCTGCAGCGGCTGGCCGAGCTGGTGCACCGGTTCAAGCTGCCGCCGGAATCCTCGCTTCCCGCCGAGGCGCCCTCGCAGATCGTGCAAGCCAGCGCGCCGGTTTCGCGCCCCGCGGTCCCCACCGCACGACGCCTGGGAAAAGCCCCGATCAGTAGTTGAGGATCGGCGCCAGCCAGCGCTCCACGGTGCCGATGTCCATGCCCTTGCGGTGCGCGTAGTCGGCGACCTGGTCGCGCTCGAT
>DATLEL010000141.1:0-4225 GCA_035525255.1 Usitatibacter sp. | reverse complement strand
ATCCTACTGCAACGTGAGTCGTTCGATCTCCACCAGCCGGTATTCCAGCACGTCGTGGGTCACGTATCCCGAAGTCACGAGATAAAGCTCTTCTCCGCGCGATGCGGCGACGGTGGGAAAGCCGCTCACTCCGAGGGACTGCGTGGCGGTGAAGTCGGCGCGGGTCGCGAGGCGCATGGACTCGGACTCCATCGCGGCGAGGAAGGTGTCGCGGTCGTAGCCGTTTTCCGCGGCGATGTCGGCGAGCACCGCCGGATCCGTCGCGTCGCGGCCATCGCGATAGAACGCGGCCTGGATCGATTTCAGCATCGGCATGGCCTGCGCGGGGAAGAGCTGGCGCGCAGTCACCACCGCGCGGCAGGCGGGCTCGGTGTCGTAGATGAAGTCTTCGCGATCGAGGATCGCCTGAGAGAACGGCAGGCCGCTCGCCGTGGAAACGTGGCTCCAGTGCTGGCGCAGCATGTCGCGGAATGCGGCGCTCATGCGCTCGCGGTTGTAAGGCCGCAGGCCGCCCATCACCAGCGAGATCCTGAGATCCGTGCGCGCCGCGACCAGCTTCGCCAGCTCCGGGCCGAAACCGTAGCACCAGGAGCAGAGGGGGTCGGCGAAGTAACGGAGGTTAAGCGGCAATCGACCGGCCGAGCGACAGCGCCACGACGCGGTTGCGGCCGCGTTCCTTGGCGAGCGCGAGCGCGGAGCCCGCGCGTGCAAGCAGGCCATCGACGCTCTCGGGACCTTCGTCCAGTCGCGCCGCGACGCCAAGGCTCGCGGTGAGCGCGAAGCGCTGCCCCGAGGCTTCGATTTCCGCCGCGGCGACGGCGCGGCGAATGCGGCCCGCCACCACTACCGCGCCCGGGCCGGGCACGTCGGGCAGCAGCACCAGGAATTCCTCGCCGCCGAAGCGCACCAGCATGTCTTCCTTGCGGAGCGCGCCGCGAACGATGTCCGCGAAGCGCGCGAGCACCTGGTCGCCCACCGCGTGGCCGTACTTCTCGTTCACCGCGCGAAAGTGGTCGATGTCCACCAGGATCATCGAAAGCGGCGTGCCCGCGCGGCGCGCCCGCGAGAGCTCGCGCTCCGCGGCTTCGTGGAAAGTGCGCCGGTTGTAGGCGCCGGTGAGCGCATCCATGGTCGCAAGGCGCAGCGCCTCGGCATCGGCGCGCTCCTTCTGCAGCAGCAGGAATCCCAGCGTCGCGGCGAGCGCGGCGGCGAAGCAGGCGAGGAACGTGGCGGCGGCGAAACCGGTCGGCGATTCGAAACCCGCCATCGGGTGGGCCGCAAACACCGCGCCGATTCCACGCAACGCGAAGCACAGGCCGGCTGCGCAGAAGCACGCGACCAGGATGCGGCGCGCGCGCGAGCGCGGCACCGATCGCACCTGGCGCGCGACCGCGGCTGCCACCATCAGCAAGCTGCCGAACATCAATCCGCCGAAGAGGATCGCCATCGCAGCGTCGCGCTCGACGAGCTGCAGCGGCACGGCCACCGCCGCGATGACCGCGGTATGCATCCACGGCGGGAAGGCACGCCGCTCGAAGGCGAGCAGCGCGGCGACCTGCAGGGTGATCGAAAGCGCGAGGAGGGCGCCTGCCACCGCCAGCGCGCCCGACTCGGGCGCCGAGCCGACGGCGAACACCGCGAGGGCAAGCGCTCGCACGGGAAGCGACGCCGCCCAGTGCCCCAGCCCGTCGCGCATGCCGCGGCTGGCGCCGATCCACAACGCCGCGGCCAGGATGAGGTCCGCGCCCGCCAGCAGGATCAGCAGCGTTCGAAGGTCGAGCATTGAATCGCGGAGCCTATGCGCTCCCGGGCCGCCGCGCAATGCGCTACTTCACAGCCCGGCGCTATTTCCGGGTCGCGCGCTCCGTCGCGATCCATTGCGCGATACGCGCGTCGAGCACCGTGAGCGGCAGCGCCCCGTCGTCCAGCAGCGCGTTGTGGAAGCGGCGCACGTCGAAGCGTTCGCCGAGCGCGGCGCGCGCCCGCGCCCGCAGCGCCTTGATCTGCAGCTCGCCGATCTTGTAGCCCAGCGCCTGCCCGGGAACCACGATGTAGCGATCGACCTCCGCCACCGCGAAGGCATCGTTGCCGGCGCCGTTGTCGATGAAATAGCGGATCGCCTGCTCTCGCGTCCAACCCTTCGAATGCAAGCCGGTGTCGAGCACCAGGCGGCAGGCGCGCAGCATCTCGGCCATGAGCGCGCCGAAATGGTTGTAGGGGTCGGTGTAGAAGCCCATCTCGTAGCCGAGGCTCTCGGCGTATAGCGCCCAGCCTTCGACGTAGGCGGTGTAGCCGCCGGAGCGGCGGAACTTGGGAAGGTCCTTCAGCTCCAGCGCGCGGGCGATCTGCAGGTGGTGGCCCGGCACGGCTTCGTGCAGCAGGGTCGCCTCCATCTCGTGCGATGGCCGGTTGTCGAGGTTGTTGGTGTTCGCCTCGAAGTATCCCGCGCGGCTGCCGTCGAGGGCGGGCTGCGAATAATGGTCGGCGTTGTCCCCCTCGTACGCTTCCATCGGGCGGATGCCGTAGGGCGTGCGCGGCAGCTCGGCGAAGAGCGGCGGCAGTGCGGCGTCGGCGCGCTTGGCGATGTCGCGGTAAGCGCGCAGCCGCTCCTCGGGCGTCTTGAAGAAGAACCGCGCGTCGCTGTTGAGGAACTTGATGAATTCGGCGAAGGAGCCCTTGAAGCCCGTCGACGCGATGATCCGGTCCATCTCGCCCCTGATGCGCGCCACTTCCGAAAGGCCGACCTCGTGGATCTGCGCCGGCGTGAGCTCTGTCGTGGTCGAGGCGCGTGCCAGCAGCGCGTAATACCGCTCGCCTCCCGGCAGCTTCGAGACGGCGAGGGTCTCGGTCGCCGCCGGGATGTATTCCTGCTCGTAGAATTTCTGCAGCGCGGCGAACGCCGGGTGGACCTTCTCCGCCAGCACGCGGCGCGCGGCTTCGGTGATGCGGCGGCGGTCCGCCTCGGCGACCTCCGCGGGGAAGGCCGCGAGCGGCTGCCATAGCGGCGTCGAGGTCACGTCGGCGCCCGCGAACGCGCCCAGCATCGCCGGCACCCGCGGTAGCGCCGCGCGCGGGCCGACCCAACCGCTCTTCATGCCGGAGCGCATGCGTGCCTCGGTCTGCGACAGGAGCGTGGGCAGCGCTTCCAGGCGCTTCAGATAGTTGTCGTAGTCGCGCGCATTGCGGAAGCGCATCGACTTGACGATGTAAGGCACGGTGAATTGCGGGCCGTCCATGGTCGAGACCGGCAGCCACGAATCGTCGGAGCCGAACGGCAGCGCGCCGTAGATCGCGTTCTCCTCGGCGGCGAGCCCCAGGCCGGTGAGGTAGACCTCGCGCGAGATGCGGTCCTGGGGGGAGAGCTTCGCGGGGTCGAAACGCTTCAGCTCCGCCGTGACGCGCGTGATACGCGCCTTGCGCCGCGCCACCGCTGCCGGCGACAGGTCGGTCCAGCGGTGGTCGTAGCCGTCGATGCCGAGCAGCGTGGCGCGCTCGGGCGATTCCTCCAGCCCGTTGGCGAACTCGCGCTCGAAGAGTGCGTGCAGCGCCTTGTCGGGAGCGGGCGCTGCCGCCGCGGCGATCGAGGACGAGAGGGCGAGCGCCGCGAGGGCGAGCCTCATTCGACCTTGCCGATCTTCCTCACCACGTCCGCGAGCTTGTGCGCATCGGTATCCCAGAAGGTGCGGAACTGGGGCTGGTCGAGGTACTGCACCGGCGTCTCGACCTTCGCGAGCGCCGCCTTGAAGGTGGCATCGTCCACGGCGGCACGCGCCGCTTCGCGCAGCCTCGCGATCACCGGCTCGGGCGTGCCGGCCGGCACGAAGAGCCCCGTCCACTGCGTGAATTGCGCGTCGTAGCCGAGCTCCTTCAGCGTCGGCACGTCGGGCAGCGCCGGATGGCGCGTATCGCCCCACGTGGCGAGCACGCGCACCTTGCCACCCTTGATGTGGCCCATCACCGACGAGGGCCCGGTCGAGAGCGCCTGCACCTGGCCGCCGAGCAGCGCCACCACCGCGGGGCCCGCGCCGGTGAACGGCACGTGCAGCATCTTCACGCTCGCGGAGCTGGCCAGCATTTCCATCGGGACGTGCATCGTGCCGTAGTTGCCCGACGAGCCGTAGGGGATGGTGCCCGGCGCCTGCTTCGCGGCGTCCAGCAGGTCCTTGACCGATTTGTAAGGGCCATCCGCCTGGACTGCGAGCACAGTGGGGTCGGCGGTGAAGCG
>DATLEL010000108.1:0-4189 GCA_035525255.1 Usitatibacter sp. | reverse complement strand
TTCCAGCCGACCAAATTCGTCCCGCACTGCTTCGTGGGCGACGCGGTGGCCGCCGAGACGCCGATCATCCTCGCCGGCTCCGGCGACGACCTGCCGCACCACGACGTGCTGCTCAATCTCGGCCAGGAGTGGCCGCCGTTCTTCGCCTCGTTCGAGCGGCTGCTGGAAATCGTCACCACCGATGACGCGGACAAGGCGCGTGCCCGGGAGCGCTACGCGTTCTACAAGAAGCGGGGATACGATATCCGCGTGAATCCCATCGAAGCGGAGCGCCGTGGAACCTGACATGTCGAGCGACAAGGATGTGATCGGCCAGGCGGACGCCTTGCTGCGGCGCCATTCCCCGGTGGGCACCGAGACGGGAGCCGTGCCGATCCTGACGGACCTGATCGATGCGCCCGGGCGCGCCGAGGCCAGCGCGGAGCTCGCGCAGGAAGTCTTCACCCGCGTGATCGCCGAAGTCGAAGGCCGGCTCGCGGCGGATCTCGAGCAACGCTTGCTGCAGCACCTCGTCCCGCAAGTCCACGCCGCAGTGGTCAGCGCGATCGGCGACCTGCGCCAGGAGCTCGCCAACGCGATCGGCGACGCGGTCGCCTCGGCGCTGGAGGCGCGGCGGGTAAAATAGCGAGATGGAACTCGCGAAAAGCTTTGCGCCGCACGAGATCGAATCGCGGTGGTACCCGGCCTGGGAATCCCGCGGCTACTTCAAGGCCGCATTCGTATCCGGTCGTCCCTCCTTCTCGATCCAGCTGCCCCCGCCCAACGTCACCGGCACGCTCCACATGGGGCACGCCTACCAGCAGACGCTGATGGACGTGCTCACGCGCTACCACCGAATGAAGGGCTACAACGTCCTCTGGCAGCCCGGCACCGACCACGCGGGGATCGCGACGCAGATGGTGGTCGAGCGGCAGCTGGAAGCCCAGGGGGAATCGCGCCGCGACCTGGGACGCGAGGAATTCCTCAAGCGTGTCTGGACGTGGAAGGAGCAGTCGGGCTCCACCATCACGCGGCAGATGCGCCGCCTGGGCGCCTCGTGCGACTGGTCGCGCGAATACTTCACCATGGACGCGAACCTCTCCCGCGGCGTGACGGAAGTGTTCGTGCGGCTGTTCGACGAGGGCCTCATCTATCGCGGCAAGCGCCTGGTGAACTGGGACCCGGTGATGCAGACCGCCGTCTCCGACCTCGAGGTGGAATCGCGCGAGGAGAACGGCACGCTGTGGCACCTGCGCTATCCGCTGCAGGATGGCAGCGGCCACCTGGTGGTGGCGACCACGCGGCCGGAAACGATGCTGGGTGACACGGCAGTTGCCGTCCATCCGGAGGATGACCGCTACCAGCGGCTGGTCGGCAAGAACGTGCGCCTGCCGCTTTCGGGCCGCCTGGTCCCGATCGTCGCCGATACCTACGTGGACCGCGAGTTCGGCACCGGCGTGGTCAAGATCACGCCCGCCCACGACTTCAACGACTACCAGCTGGGGTTGCGGCACGGGCTGCCGCTCATCTCCATCTTCACGCTGCAGGCGAAGGTGAACGAGAACGCCCCCGCCGCGTACGTGGGTCTCGATCGCTTCGCCGCAAGGAAGCGCGTGCTCGCGGATCTCGAAATCGCGGGACTGGTCGAGGCCGCGCGCCCCCACAAGCTGATGCAGCCACGCTCGCAGCGCTCCGATGCCGTGGTCGAGCCCATGCTTTCCGACCAGTGGTTCGTGCGCATGGACGGGATGGCCAAGGCGGGCCTCGCCGCGGTCGCGAGCGGCGAGACGCGCTTCGTGCCCGAGGAGTGGACCAAGATCTACGACCAGTGGCTCGCGAACATCCAGGACTGGTGCATCTCGCGGCAGCTCTGGTGGGGACACCAGATCCCGGCCTGGTATGCCGAGGACGGCACGCCGTTCGTGGGGCGCGACTTCGCGGAAGCGTCAGGGCGTGCAGCCGCGGCTGGCAAGCGCATCGCGGAAACCACGCGCGATCCCGACGTGCTGGACACCTGGTTCTCCTCGGCGCTGGTGCCCTTCACCACGCTCGGCTGGCCCGACGAGGCGCGCTTCGAGCGCGAGCGTCGGTTCTACCTGCCCTCGACGGTGATGATCACCGGCAACGACATCATTTTCTTCTGGGTCGCGCGAATGATCATGACGTCGCTGCATTTCGCCGGCGAGACGGCCTTCGAGGACGTGTACATCAATGCCATCGTGCGCGACGCCGAGGGGCAGAAGATGTCGAAGTCCAAGGGCAACACCATCGACCCGCTGGACGTGATCGACGGCGTCACGTTCGAGGCACTCCTGGAGAAGTCCACGCAGGGGCTGATGCTCGCCTCGCACAAGGAGACCGCGGCGAAGCGCATCAAGCGCGAATTCCCCGCGGGAATCGAGCCTTACGGCGCCGACGCGCTGCGTTTCACCTTCGCCGCCCTCTCCACCCTCGGCCGCACGCTCAACTTCGACCTGAAACGCTGCGAGGGCTACCGCAGCTTCTGCAACAAGCTGTGGAACGCCACGCGCTTCGTCCTCATGAACACCGAGGGCAAGGATGTGGGGCTCGACGACGCCGCGCCGCTCGAGCCCTCGGTCATCGATCGCTGGATCGTCAGCCGCCTGCAGCGCACCGAGCGTGAGGTGATCCAGGCGCTTGCCGATTACCGCTTCGACGTCGCCGCCCGCGCGCTGTACGAGTTCACCTGGGACGAGTATTGCGACTGGTACGTGGAGCTTTCGAAAGAGAAGCTCGCAAGCGGCAACGACGCGCAGCAGCGTGCCACGCGCCGCACGCTGATCCGCGTCCTGGAAGCGATCCTGCGGCTGGCACACCCGTTCATTCCCTTCATCACCGAGGAGCTGTGGCAGAAGGTGGCACCCATGGCCGGAAAGACGGGCGACAGCATCATGCTGGCGCCGTACCCGGAACCCGACGACTCCAGGATCGACGAGGGTGCCGAAAGCGAAGTCGCGGCGATCAAGGAAGTCGCCACCGCGATGCGCAACCTGCGCTCCAGCAGCAACCTTTCGCCCGCGGCCCGGCCCGCTTCCTACGCCGCCGACTACTCGCGCCATGTCGCCGCCAATGCGGCATCGATCTCCGCCATCACCAAGACGCAGTTCACGCTGGTGGATGCCTTGCCCGCCAACGACTCGCCGGTGGCGATCACCGCCAATGCCAAGGTGATGCTGCACATCGAGGTCGACCGCGAGGCGGAACGCGCGCGCATGGGGAGGGAAGCCGAGCGGCTGGAGGCGGAGATCGGCAAGGCGCGCAACAAGCTCGGCAACGCCTCCTTCGTGGAGCGCGCCAAGCCCGAGGTGGTGGAGCAGGAAAAGAAACGGCTCGCGGAGTTCGAGACCAAGCTCGCCGACGTCCGCGCCCAGCTCGCCAAGCGGGCCTAGTTGGCGCTGCCCCACAGCCTGCGGGCGCTCGGCTCGCCCAATTTCCGCCGCTATTACACCGGCCAGGCGATCTCGATGATCGGCACCTGGGTGCAGTCGGTGGCGCTGATGTGGCTCGCCTACCGGCTGTCCGGCTCCACCTGGTTCACCGGCCTGGTGGGATTCATGCAAAGCGTGCCGCACCTCTTCCTCGCGCCCTTCGCGGGCGTGCTGGGGGACCGGGTCAATCGCCGCACGCTGCTGATGACCGTGCTGAGCCTGCTCGCGCTGCAGTCCACGGTGCTTGCCGTGCTCTCGGGGATGAACCTGATCACCATGCCGCAGCTTGCCGCCCTGGCGCTGTTCGCGGGCGTCTGCAACGCTTTCGAGACGCCCACGCGCCAGTCGATCTTCGTGCAGCTGCTGGAGCGGCGCGAGGACCTGCCCAACGCGATCGCCCTCAACTCGATGCTGATGAACGGCACGCGCCTCATCGGCCCGTCCATCGGCGGCCTGCTGATCGCGATCTCCAGCGAGACGGTGTGCTTCGCGCTGAACGCGGGCAGCTACTTCGCGGTGGTGGGCGCCCTCTGGTATGTGCACCTCCCGGCGCGGAGCGCGCGCGCGCGGACCCACCCGCTGGCGGACCTCGCCGAAGGCTGGCGCTACGCCATGGGCCTGCTGCCCGTGCGCCGCATGCTCTTCGTGCTGGCTGCGGTGAGCTTTTCCATCAGCCCCTACTCGACGCTCATGCCGGCGATGGCGGTGCAGGCGTTCGGCAAGGGCGCGGGGCTGGTGGGAATCTTCATCGGCGCGGTCGG
>DATLEL010000066.1:0-2106 GCA_035525255.1 Usitatibacter sp. | reverse complement strand
CCGATATAGAAGCCGATGCCGAGCTTCCTGGCTTCATCGAAGAGCGGCGCCGTCTCGGGGGAGGGCACCGTCGCTTCGAAATAGCGCCGATCGACCTCCGCCTGGTCTTCCATCCACCAGCGCGGGAAGAAGGTGGTGAAGGCGAGCTCGGGAAACACCACGAACTTCGCGCCCATCGAATGGCTTTCGCGCAGGAGCTCGACCAGGCGGCGCGTGGCGCTTGCTCGCGTATCGGAACGGTTGAGCGGCCCGAGCTGGGCCGCGGCGATCTTCAGTTTTCGACTCATGCCCCTATTTTAGGGGCAGGCTTACTTGGGCTCGGCGCCTTGCATCAGGAGCTGCACCAGGAGCTCGACGCTCGAGCGCGTCTTGCTGGTGATCGCCGTGAACTCGATGCCGCAGAGGTAGCGCGCGCGCTCCGGGTTGCACTTCTTCACCCGGCCATAGATGTCGCTCGCGCGATGGTTGACGAGCGGCAGGTCGACGCGGATCTTCACTTCGGCGCCCGGGGGCAGGGGCTCCTTGATGTCCACGAGGATGCCGTGATAGCCGAGCACCAGGATCACGCCCTTGTGCACCTGCGGCACCGTGACGTCGGCCTGGATCACCTGGTAGCTGAAGGCGATGCCGACTTTCACGCGCGGGCTCTTGCGCACCTCGCGCCGCGGCACGGCCTTGCCGAGGGACGGGATCTCCAGCAGCTCGCGCACGATGATCGGCTCGGGCTTGCCCTTCACATGCAGGGGAAACGGCTCGCCGGTGGTGGCGAAGTCCTTGCAGCGCGCGAAGGTCGTCTCGCTGACCAGCACCTGGCCGCGCAGGCTGAACGATTCGATGCGGGCGGCGAGGTTCACTTCCTCGCCGATCACCGTGTGCGCTTCATAGAGCTCCGAGCCGAGCGTGCCGACGAGCACCGGACCCGTATTGATGCCCACGCCGAGGTAGAGCTCGGGCAGCGATTGCTCGCGGTGGTGCGCGTTCAGCTCGTCCATCGCGTTCTGCAGGTCCACGGCGCAGGCGAGGGCGCGCTCGGCCTGGTCGCGGCCGGAGGGCGCTTCGCTGAAGCGCACCATCAGGGCGTCGCCCATGAACTTGTCGATCGTGCCCTCGTGCGCGAACACCACCTCGGTCATGGTGACGAGGCAGCGGTTGAGGACCTTGAGCACCACTTCGGCCGGATAGAGCGCGGAGACCGACATGAACCCGCGCAGGTCGGCGAACAGGATGGTGAGCTCGCGATGGGCGAAACCGATATCGCCGTGCGCGTTGCCGCTCGCGACGTTGCGCAGGAGCTTGGAGAGCGCGGATTCGGCGGTAGCGCCGAGGCGCCGGCCGGTTTCGGCGGAGACGAGGCTCTGAATCTGATCCACGGTGTTCCGCAGATCCATGCCACTTCCTTGTTCTTATTAGAAAAGCCGGCCGATTCTTGCACATTCCGGCGTCGGCTGCTTCGAGGTGGGCCGGCTAAGGCTTGAAGGGGGTCCCCCACGCCTTGAGTTGCGCCATTTCCGGCACGTCCCGGCCGAGCGGGCGCAGCGCCTCCGACACCTCCCGCGCCAGGAACCGGCCGCGGCCGCGCTCGGCCGCCAGCTTGCCGTCCTGAACGATGACTTCGCCCCGCGACAGCACCGTGGTCGGCCAGCCCTTGAGGCGCCGGCCCTTATAAGGCGTATAGCCCGTGCCGTCGTGCGTCTGCTCCACCGTGACTGACTTCTCCGGATCCCAGATCGCGATGTCGGCATCGGAGCCGACCGCGATGGTGCCTTTGCGCGGATAGAGGCCGTAGGTCTGGGCGTGCCGGGTTGCGGTGAGGTTGACGAACTCCTCGAGGCCGATGCGCTTGGCGCCAACGCCGTAAGTGAAGAGGAGCGGCAGCCGCAGCTCCAGCCCCGGCACGCCGTTCGCCATCTCCTTGAAGGTCGTCTTGTCCCCCTTGGGAAGCTTGCCCTGCAGGCCGTAGGGCGCGTGGTCGGATGAATAGACGTGCAGCGTGCCGTCCTTCAGTCCGCGCCAGCAGGCTTCCTGCGCCGCCTCGTCGCGCGGCGGCGGGCTGCAGCAGAAGAGCGCGCCCTGCATGCCGATGTCGATGTCCTTGGCGGTGAGGAA
>DATLEL010000064.1:0-2722 GCA_035525255.1 Usitatibacter sp. | reverse complement strand
GTTCTCGTTCTTCGAGATCAAGCCCGAGATCGCCTCACCCGCGAACCCGCGGGCGTTCCCCCAGCCGATCGCGCAGGGCTTCGTCTTCGAAGACGTGGGCTTCCGTTATCCCGGTGCGGAGCGATGGGCGGTGCGCAACCTGTCGTTCACGCTGCAGGCGGGCGAGGTGCTCGCGCTGGTCGGGGAGAACGGCGCCGGCAAGACCACGCTGGTGAAGCTCCTCTCGCGCCTCTACGATCCCGACGAGGGTCGCATCCTGCTCGACGGCCATGACCTGCGCGAGTACGACCTCTTCGAGCTGCGCTCCAACATCGGCGTGATCTTCCAGGACTTCGTGCGCTTCCACCTCACCGCCGCGGAGAACATCGCCGTGGGCCGCATCGACGCGAAGAACGATCGCGCGCGGGTCGAGGTGGCGGCGGCGCAGAGCGGCGCCGACGAGGTGATCGCCAGGCTGCCCGGCGGCTACGACCAGGTGATCGGGCGGCGCTTCAAGTCCGGTGTCGAGCTTTCAGGTGGCGAGTGGCAGAAGATCGCGATCGCGCGCGCGTACATGCGCGATGCGCAGGTGCTGATCCTCGACGAGCCCACCGCCGCCCTCGACGCGCGCAGCGAGTTCGAGGTGTTCCAGCGCTTCAAGGAGCTCTCGCAGGGCAAGACCGCGGTGCTCATCTCGCACCGCTTCTCCAGCGTGCGCATGGCCGACCGCATCGTCGTGCTCGGCGACGGGATGGTGGAGGCCGTCGGCACGCACGAGGAATTGCTGATGCGTGGAGGACGGTATGCTGAGCTCTTCGAATTACAAGCAGCAGGCTACCGTTGACATGCCATTTCCCGAACCCGATCTCGACCGACTCGAGCAATACCTCAACGCCCCGCCGCGCATCGAGACCGCGCTGCCGCTGGACGCCGTGCAAGGTCTCTTCGCCGCCATCGCGAGCGGCCCCGATCCGGTGCACCCCGACATCTGGATGGCCGAAGTGCTCGGCAGCGGGCACGCGTTCACCGATCCCGAGGAGGCTGCCGACATCAAGGACCTGCTGGCGCGCTTCTACGCGGACATCGAGCGCCAGCTCCACGAGGGCGAAGGCTTCGACTTCATCCTCTACGGGCCGGAAGGCGACGAGGAGGACCTCTCGGCGTGGGCCGAGGGCTATCTCCTCGGTGTCGACTTGGCCGAGCCGCCGTGGGAAAGCCTCGCCGAGTACGAGGACCTGGACAACATGCTGTTCCCGTTCCTGGCGCTCACCGGGCAGGCGAAGGAGATGGCCAAGGAGCAGAACGAGGAGTGGATGAGCGACGAGGAGGAGGTGAAGATGCTCTCCGACATCCGCGCGGACCTCGCGAACCATCTGATGGAGGTGCGCAGCTACTGGTTCGAGAAGCGCATTCCCGACACCGTCCGGCGCGAAGGGCCGAAGGTCGGCCGCAACGACCCGTGCCCGTGCGGCAGCGGGAAGAAATACAAGAGCTGCCACGGGACATGAGGCTCCCCACGTAGATGTGGTTCCTTCCCGGCCTGTTCGTCTTCATCTGGGCGACGGGCTTCATCGTGGCGGGAATCGTTGCGACGCGCGCCGATCCGCTCACGTTCCTCACCGCGCGCCATGCGCTGAGCATCGTGGTGTTCGTGCTGCTGTCGCTCGCGGCGAAGGTGGCATGGCCACGCAATCGGCGCGCCTGGCGCGACGCGATGGTCGCCGGGATGCTGCTGCACGGCCTGTACATCGGCGGCGTGTTCTGGGCGGTGTCCCACGGGTTGCCCGCCGGCTTCACGGCGCTGGTGACGGCGCTGCATCCGATGCTCACGGCGATGCTGGCACTTCCGCTGCTGCATGAGCGACTCGTGGCCCGGCAATGGATCGGCATCGCGGTCGGTGTCGCGGGCGTGGGATTGATCGTGGCGCCGAAGGTCGTCGCGGCCGACGGCGTCCCGCTGCTGCCGCTTTTCATGGCCTTGCTGGCCACCCTCTCGCTCACGCTCGGCACCATCTGGCAGAAGCGCTCGCGTCCTCAGATGGACCTGCGCGTCAACGCCGCGATCCAGTTCATGGGCGCGTTCCTGGTGACGGCGCCGGTGGCTGCGCTGACCGAGGTGGGACGTTTCGAGCAGAGTCCGGCGTTGTGGGGAGCGCTTGCGTGGGCGGTGCTCGGCCTGTCGGTGGGTGGCATCTCCATCATGCTGGCCCTCCTCAAGCGCGGTGCCGCCTCACGCGTGGCGCCGCTGCTCTACCTCTCGCCCCCGCTCGCGGCGCTGATCGCGCTGGCGCTATTCGGTGAGGCGATCGGGGCGATCCAGGTCGTCGGAATGGTGCTCGCCGTCGCCGGGGCGTTCGCGGCGCGGCACTAGACGCGCGGTCGTGAGCGCTTTCATCACGGCGTGGGGATTTCGCTCGAGGATGTTGAGAAGGACGAGTGCCGCGCCGGTCGGCTCGCGATCCCCCCGCTCCCAATGCCGCAAGGTGCCGGCCGGGAATCCGAATCTGCGCGCGAATTGCGAACGAGTCATCCCAAGCCCTGTACGCAGGCGGACGACATTCACTGGCGTGAGCTGGTGTGAGGGAATGCGCGATTCGGCGCACTCGATGCTTGCAAGCGCGGCGGCGAGCGCGGGATTGGAGCTCATGGCTATCTGGAGCCCCGATGCCGAAATGGCTTTTTTGGAAAACTGTTCCATTGGGACACGATGCTGTCCCAGTGGCCCTCTATTTCAAAAAACGCC
>DATLEL010000151.1:0-2384 GCA_035525255.1 Usitatibacter sp. | reverse complement strand
TAGACAACCGGCGTCGTGTAAAGGGTCAAAAGCTGCGACAGGATCAGGCCCCCCACGATCGAGATGCCGAGCGGCCGGCGAAGCTCCGCGCCGTCTCCCGCGCCGAGCGCCAGCGGGATCGCCCCCAGCAGCGCCGCCATGGTCGTCATCATGATCGGCCGGAAGCGCAGCACGGCGGCCTCGAAGATCGCGTCGCGCGGGCTCGCGTCGTGGTCGCGCTCGGCGGCGAGGGCGAAGTCGATCATCATGATCGCGTTCTTCTTCACGATGCCGATCAGCAGGATCACTCCGATGAGCGCGATCATCGAGAACTCGGTCTTGAAGAGCAGCAGCGCCAGCAGCGCGCCCACGCCCGCCGAGGGCAGCGTGGAAAGGATCGTGATCGGGTGGATGGTGCTCTCGTAGAGAATGCCGAGCACGATGTAGACGGTGAGGAGGGCGGCGAGGATCAGGTACGGCTGGTTGTCGAGGCCCTGTTGGAACAGCCGCGCCGTGCCCTCGAACGACGCGTAGATCCCGGTCGGCACGCCCAGCCGCGCCATGGTGTCGCGGATCGCAGCGGACGCTTCCGACATGGATACGTCGGGCGCCAGGTTGAAGGAGATGGTTGTCGCGGCGAACTGCCCCTGGTGGCTCACCGAGAGCGGCGCCAGGGTGGGCTCGTAGCGCGCGATCTGCGACAGCGGCACCTGGCCGCGCGTCGGCGAGAGTACGTAGATGGTGTCGAGCGTCTCCGGGCTCTGCGTGAATTCCGGCGCCGCTTCCATGATGACGCGGTACTGGTTGGCGTCCTGGTAGATGGTGGACGCGACCGACTGCCCGAAAGCAAGGTTGAGCGTCGAGTCGATGGCGCGCACCGTGACGCCGAGGCGCGCCGCGGTGGCGCGGTCGATGATGAGCGTCATCTGCAGCCCGCGGTTCTCCTGGTCGCTGCTGATGTCGGTGAGCTCGGGCACGTCGCGCAGGGCTTCGTCGAGCTTCGTCGCCCACATGCGCAGCTCGTTCAGGTCCTCGCCCCTCAGGGTGAACTGCTGCGACGAGTCGGACTGCCGGCCCCCGCCCCTCAGGTCCTGGATCGGGTTGAGGAAGACGCTCGCCCCCGGCTCCTTGGAAAGCGAGGTGCGCAGGCGCGTGATCACGTCGGTGATGGGCTCCTTGCGCTCCTTGAGCGAGCCCAGCGTGACGAAGATCTGCGCGCGGTTGCGCTGGCCGCCGCCGGTGAACGCCGTCACCGTCTTCACCGCGGAATCGGCCTGCACGATGGCGACGATGTTGTCGAGCTTCTCGCGCATCGCCTGGAACGAGATCGACTGGTCGGCCCGCACGAAGCCGATCAGCTGCCCGGTGTCCTGCTGCGGGAAGAACCCCTTGGGGACGATGGTGTACAGCCACACGTTGAGCCCGATGGTGGCGAAGAACACCAGCAGCATCGGCAACGGGAAGCGCAGCACGAAGGCGAGGCTGCGGCGGTAGCCCGCGAGCACGCGGTCGAAGCCCTTTTCCGCCCAGCGCGCGAGCCTTCCCGGCTCCTTGTGCTTCGCCGGGCGCAACAGCAGCGAGCACATCATCGGGGTGGTGGTGAGCGAGATCGCGAGCGAGATCACGATCGCGACCGACAGCGTCACGGCGAACTCGCGGAAGAGGCGCCCCACGATCCCGCCCATGAAGAGGATGGGGATGAAGACCGCCACCAGCGAGACGCTCATGGACACCACGGTGAAGGCCACCTCGCGCGCGCCCTGCAGCGCGGCCTCGAAGGGCTGCATCCCGCGCTCGATGTGCCGCGAGACGTTCTCCAGCACCACGATGGCGTCGTCCACCACGAAGCCCGTGGCGATGGTGAGCGCCATGAGCGACAGGTTGTTCAGGCTGTATCCCAGCATGTACATCGCGGCGAACGTGCCGATGAGGGAGATCGGCACCGCGATCGCGGGGATGAGGGTCGCGCGCGCGTTGCGCAGGAAGAGGAACACCACCAGGATCACCAGGCCCACGGAGATCGTGAGGGTGCGCTCCACCTCGCGCAGCGACGCGCGGATGGTGGTGGTGCGCTCCATTTGGATGCCGAGGTCGATGGACGACGGCACGGAGGCGCGGAACTCGGGCATGAGCGAGGTAATGCGATCCACGACCTCGATGATGTTGGCGTTGGGCTGGCGGTTGATGATCAGCATCACCGCGGGCTTTCCGTTGGCGACCCCATAGTTGCGCGTGTCCTGGACGCTGTCCTCGACGCGCCCGACGTCGCCCAGGCGCACGGGCGCGTTGTTGCGGTAGGCCACGACGATCGGCACGTACTCCGCCGCGGTCTTCGCCTGGTCGTTGGCCTGCACCTGCCAATAACGCTGGCCGTCGTCGAGGAAGCCCTTGGGGCGGTTGGCGTT
>DATLEL010000057.1:0-4176 GCA_035525255.1 Usitatibacter sp. | reverse complement strand
GATCTGCACCTCGGTGAACCACCAGGTGTGCCATGGCGTGCCGGGCGAGAAAGTGCTGCGCGCGGGCGACGTGATCAACCTCGACATCACCGTCATCAAGGACGGCTGGCACGGCGACACCAGCCGCATGTTCTACGTGGGCGAAACGACGGTGCAGGCGAAGCGTCTCTGCGAGACCACCTACGAGTGCATGTGGCTCGGCATCTCGATGGTGAAGCCGGGCGCCAGCCTGGGCGACATCGGCCATGCGATCCAGCGGCATGCGGAGACGCGCGGCTTCAGCGTGGTGCGAGAATTCTGCGGCCATGGCATCGGGCGCCGCTTCCACGAAGAGCCGCAGATCCTGCATTACGGCCGCCCCGGCCAGGGGCTGCGCCTGCAGGAAGGGATGACCTTCACCATCGAGCCGATGATCAATGCCGGCAAGCGGGACATCCGCCAGCTCGCCGACGGCTGGACCATCGTGACCGCCGACCACTCCCTCTCCGCGCAGTGGGAGCACACGGTGCTGGTAACGGCGAACGGCTACGAGATCCTCACCGTCTCCGCCGGCACGCCGGCTCCTCCCGCCTTCCTTCTCGAAGGCAAGAGCGCCACTCCGGCTTAAGCCGCGGTTCTCGACGATTCCAACCACCACCGGCGGCATCCAGCGCGACATCGGCCCGGACGGCAGCGTGGTCCTGCGCGACTCGCGCTGCTCCTTCACGTTCCGTGCGTCTCCGGGCGTATTGGAGATTCGCATCGAGGGCCTCGACAAGGGCCAGCTCGGCAGCGCGCCGCTGGACGAGATCGCCCGTGGCCTGGTGCGCGACCGGCCGTTGGAGCTCTTCGTCGACGCGACGCGCGCCTCGATGCCATCGGTCGATGTGAGTCGCGCCTGGACACGGTTTTTCGCGCTCAACCAGAAGGATCTCAAGCGGGTGAGCGTGCTGGTGGGCTCCAAGTCGGTCGAGCTCACCATCGCGATCGCGCAGCACCTGTCTCAGACCGGCAAGTTGATCCAGATCTACTCGGACGAGGAGATCTACGAGGCGCGGAAGGCGCAGGCGACCAAGCGCCAGCCGTGACGCTATAGTCCCCGCATGACCTCTTCCGCCGTCGCCACTCCGGCCATCGATCGTGCGCTGCCCGCCGCGGCCGAGGCGGCCGAGCTGCGAGCCTGGCTGAAGGCTCGCCGCGAGGAGTTGAAGGAACGCTACTTCAAGCGGCCCGATCCGCTGGCGACCCTCGAGGCCCAAGCCCGGCTGGTCGACCAGGTGCTGCAGCAGCTGTGGACGAAGTCCATTTCCGATCCCGACATCGCGCTGGTCGCGGTGGGCGGCTACGGACGCGGCGCGCTCTTCCCGCATTCCGACGTGGACGTATTGGTGCTGCTGCCCGATGGGCGACGCGCCGACGACGCCATCGAGAACTTCATCCATTTGCTGTGGGACATCGGTCTCGATCCCGGCCACAGCGTGCGCAACGTGACCGAATGCGTGGAGGAGGCGGCGAAGGACGTCACCGTCGACACGAGCCTGATCGAGGCGCGGCTCATCACCGGAAGCGCGACCGTCCTTGCCGAGCTCGACGAGCGCCTGCGCGCGCGCCGCGACGTGCGCGCGTTCTTCGACGCCAAGTTCCAGGAGCAGAAGCGCCGCCACGAGCGCTTCCAGGAAGCCGCCTACAACCTCGAGCCCAACATCAAGGAAAGTCCCGGTGGGCTCCGCGACCTGCAGATGGTGGTGTGGCTCGCGCGCGCCGCGGGCCTGGGGCGCACGTGGAATTCGCTCGCCGACGCGGGGATCATCACCCCTTCCGAGGCGACAGGCATCGCGACGAACGAGCGCGTGCTGCAGGACCTGCGCATCCGCCTCCATTACCTCGCGGGGCGCCGCGAGGATCGCCTGGTGTTCGACCACCAGATCGAGATCGCGCGCCAGCTTCGCCTGAAGGCGCAGTCCGGCATGGCGCCGTCAGACCTGCTGATGCGCCGCTACTACCTCGCGGCCAAGGCCATCTGGCGCTTCAACCAGATCCTGCTCGCCAACCTCTTCGATCGCTCGACGCCGGACTCGGAGCGCCAGGTGCGGCGCCTCGACGACGACTTCGAGGCGGTCAACGTGAACCTCGAGATCGTCGACGAGAAGCTCTTCGAGAAGCGCCCCGGCATGATCCTCGAGGCCTTCCGCCGCCTGCAGGATTATCGCGAGCTGGCCGGGTTGGGGCCCACGACGCTGCGTGCGCTCTCGCGCGCGCTGCCGAAGATCGGCCGCTCCTTCCGCGACAGCCCCGAGAACCGCCAGCGCTTCATGGACATCATGCGCAGCGAGCGGCTCACGTGGGTGCTTCGGCGCATGAGCCGCTATGGCGTGCTCGGCAAGTACCTGCCCGCCTTCGGCCGCATCGTGGGCCAGATGCAGCACGACCTCTTCCACGTCTACACCGTGGACGAGCACATCCTCATGGTGGTGAGGAACCTGAGGCGCTTCCGCATCCCGCGCTTCGACCACGAGTACCCATTCCTCGCGAAGCTGATGCAGGAGTTCGACAAGCCGGAGCTGCTCTACCTCGGCGCGCTCTTCCACGACATCGGCAAGGGGCGCGGCGGCGACCACTCGCATCTCGGGGCCGCGGATGCGGTGCGCTTCGGCCGCTCCCACGGGCTGCCGAAAGCCGATGCGGAGCTGGTCGCCTGGCTGGTGGAGAACCACCTGGTGATGTCGTCCACGGCACAGAAGCAGGACCTCTCCGATCCGGAGGTGATCGCCGCATTCGCCACGCTGGTGCGCGACGAGCGCACGTTGACCGCGCTGTACATCCTCACCGTCGCCGATATCCGCGGCACCAGTCCCGCCGTGTGGAACGCGTGGAAGGGGAAACTGCTCGAGGATCTGTATCGCCGGACCCTGGGAATGCTGCGCGGCGAATCGAATTACGCGGCGGCATGGATCGCGGCGAAGAAGGAGGAAGCCCTCAAGACCTTCCGCAACTACGTGCCCGAGGAGGGAAAGGAAGCCGCGCTATGGGGCCGCCTGGACGACAACTACTTCCAGCGCTTCGAGGCGAACGAGATCGCGTGGCACACGCGCACGCTGTGGTCGCGCGTGGCGCCGGAGAAACCCATCGTGCGGGCACGGCTCTCGCCGGTGGGCGAAGGCCTGCAGGTGCTGGTGTACGCACCCGACCAGCCGGGACTCTTCGCTCGCATCACCGGATTCTTCGAACGGCTGCAGTTCGACGTGGCCGCGGCGAAGATCTACACCGCGCAGCATGGCTACGCGCTCGACAGCTTCCAGGTGCTGTCGCGTACCCGCGGCGGCGAGCACTACCGGGACCTGATCTCGAAAGTGGAAACGGGACTCACCGAGCGCGTGGCCCCCGGCGCGCCGCTCGATCCACCGCCCTCGGGCCGCGTCTCGCGCTGGGTGAAGCACTTTCCCATCGAGCCGCACGTGGAGATCGTGCCCGACCGCCGCCCCGGGCGCTGGCTGGTGGCGGTGAGCGGCGCCGACCGTCCCGGGCTTTTGTCGTCCCTCGCCCGCGTGCTGCTGAAGCACGGCCTCAACCTTGCCGATGCGCGCGTCACCACCCTGGGCGCCCGCGCCGAGGATGCGTTCGTCGTGGATGGCGCGGCGCTCGCGGATGATTCGACGCGCGAGGCGATCGCAGCGGACTTGCGGGCGGCGGTGGCCGCGTGAATCAGGGGTCAGACCCCTAATTCACATCGCCTTGAATTCCCCGTTGCGGTAAATCCCCACCGGCACGATCTTGCCGCCCCGCATGCGGAAGATGGTCATCTCGGCATCGCGGCGGTCCCCCTTCGCATCGAACGCCAACTTCCCCGTGGCGCCGTCGAGCGTCACGTTGTAGATCTCGGCGGTGAAGCGCGCGGGATCCACCGAATCCGCGCGGCGCATGGCGTCGATCACGACGTTGGTGGCGTCGTAGAAGAACGGCGCGTAGAGCTTGGTCGGGCCGTACTTCCTGTTGAACGCGTCGAGGAATTCCCTGCTCGCGGCGCTCGCCGGGAGCCCCGCCTGGGAGCACGCGAGATCCTCGCCCGCCGGTCCCGCCAGCTGCGCCATCTCGTCGGTGCAGGCGCCGTCGCCGAATGCGAAGTGCGCCTTGAGCCCCAGCTCGCGCGCCTGCTTGAGCATCAAACCTCCGGTCGCGTCCATGCCGCCATGGAACACC
>DATLEL010000047.1:0-2211 GCA_035525255.1 Usitatibacter sp. | reverse complement strand
GGCCGCCGCCGCCTCCCGCGTCATGAGCCTCGCCATCGCGCTGCTGTCGCTCGCCATTGCCGGCCTCGCCGCCGCGCGCCACGTCGTGCCCGAGCTGGGGAAAAGCCTCGACGGCTGGGGCGTGCTCCTCGGCTTCGCGGTGGTCGCGATCGTCGCAGTGGCATACCGCGTGGCGATGCGCCTCGGCGCGCGCGAATTGCCGCCGTCGCGGGCCTAGCAGGACCATGGACCGCGTCACGAAGAAGCCCAGGCCGAAGCGCATCCGGCTCTCGTCGGTCGCCAACTCCATCCGCCTCACCAAGGCGTTCTCGGAGAACGAGTACGAGATGGGCATCAGCGCGCTCGCCTCGCGCCTTGGGCTCGCCAAGAGCACCGTGCACCGCCTCGCCACCACGCTGGTCGAATACGACATCCTCGAGCAGAACCGCGAGACCGGGAAGTACCGCCTGGGCCTGGCGCTCTTCGAGCTCGGCACGCTGGTGCGCCGCAAGATGGACGCCGCCTCCGAGGCGCAGGGCCAGATCCACGCGCTCGCCGACTTGACCGGCGAGACGGTGCAGCTCGCGATCCTCGACCACCTGAGCGTCCTCTACATCCGCATCCGCGAGAGCCGCCAGGCGGTGCGCATGTCCTCGGGCCTGGGCTCGCGCGCGCCCGCGCACTGCACCAGCGTCGGCAAGGTGCTGCTCGCCTACCAGCCGCCGGAGCTGGTGAAGCAGGTGATCGACGCAGGCCTGAAGCGCTATACCGCCAACACCATCACCGATTCCGAGCTGCTGCTGGAGGAGCTCGCCGGGATACGCCAGCGCGGCTACGCCATCGACGACGAGGAGATCGAGGTCGGCCTGCGCTGCATCGCGGCGCCGATCCGCGACCACTCCGGCCACGTCACCACGGCGATCAGCGTCGCGGCGCCAGTGCAGCGCATGAGCAAGAAGAACGTCCAGACCACGGTGCCGGCGGTGGTGGCTTCCGCCGAGGCGATCTCCCGCCGCCTCGGCTACCTGCCGTCGCTCTCCGGCGCGCACATGGCGGAGTGATGCGCGCGATCCGCATCGCCGACGGCCCCGAGTTTCCCTGCGCGGACGACGACACGCTGCTGCGCGCCGGGCTGCGCGCGGGGCTCGGGTTTCCCTATGAATGCAACGCCGGATCGTGCGGCACGTGCAAGGTCGAGCTGCTCGAAGGCGAAGTGCGCTCGCTGCGGCCCGACGCGCCGGGGCTCGGCGAGCGCGATCGCGCGAAGAATCGCGTCCTTGCCTGCCAGGCGCAGCCCACAGCCGATTGCCGCATCAAGGTGCGGTTGCGGCCCGAGAACGAGCCGCGGCATCGTCCGGCACGATTCCGCGCGACGCTCGAGAGCGCTCGGGATTTGACCCACGACATGCGCGAGTTCCGTTTCCGCGCGGCCGCGGGCGCGCCCGGCTTCCAGCCCGGGCAGTACGCGCTCTTCTACCTGCCGGGCCTCGAGGCGCCGCGCACCTATTCCATGTCCAACGTCGATGACGGCAGCGGCGCCTGGGAGTTCATCGTGCGGCGCGTGCCCGGCGGCGTCGGCACCGTGACGCTCTTCGACAAGGTGCCCGTGGGCGGGGGCCTCATGCTCGATGGACCCTACGGCCTCGCGTACCTGCGCGCCGACAGCCCGCGCGACATCATCGCGATCGGCGGCGGCTCCGGGCTGGCGCCCGTGCTGTCCATCGTCCGCGGCGCGGTGGCCGAGCCGAAGCTCGCCGGCCGGAAGATCCACGTGTTCTACGGCGCGCGCACCACGCGCGACGTGTGCGGCGAGACCGAGCTCTGCGCGCTGCCGGGATTCGGCGAGCGCGTCTCCTTCGATGCCGTGCTGTCTTCGGCGCAGGACGAGGAAGGCTGGAAGGGGCCCACCGGCTTCGTGCACGACCATGCGCGCCAGTTCATCGGCGAGCGCTGGGCCGACTTCGAGTACTACTTCGCCGGGCCGCCCGCCATGGCGGAGGCGGTGCAACGAATGCTGATCGAGAAGCGCGTGCCGTTTCCCCAGGTCCATTTCGATAGCTTCTATTGACGAGGAAAACGCAGTGTCGAAATTGAGACTCACGCTCGGCTGCTGGAACTACGACCGCACGCGCGGCCTGCTGGAGGGCCGCATCCAGCCCGACGGCATCGACCTCACGTACCTCGACATGCCGGTGGAGGAGACCTTCTTCCGCATGCTGCGCCACCAGGAGT
>DATLEL010000044.1:0-5384 GCA_035525255.1 Usitatibacter sp. | reverse complement strand
CCGCTTCATCGCCATGGGCCTTTGCTCCGGCGCGCACACCGCGTTCCACACCGCGCTCGCCCTCGAGGACGATTCCATCGAGGAGCTGGTCCTCATCAACCCGTTCGCCTTCTACTGGAAGGAGGGCATGAGCCTCGACGTGATGACGCGGCTCATGGACGCGCAGCAGTACAAGAAATCGATGCGCGACCCGAATCGCTGGCTCAAGCTGCTGCGCGGCGACGTGAACTTCCGCCGGTTGCTGGACGTGGCGATCAGCCACCCCAAGACCGTCGCCAAGTCGTACTACGACGCCTGCCTCGAGACGCTCGCCCCCGAAAAGGCACCACGCCTTTCACAGGACCTGCGCCGGCTGTTCGAGATGAACCGCCGCGTAACCGTGCTGATCTCCGAGGGCGATCCCGGCGGCGACATCATCATGTCGCAGGCGAAGCTCACCGCGAAGCGCGCGATGCGCAGCGGCCAGATGCGCATGGAGACCATCGAGGGCGGCGACCACACGTTCACCCAATCCCGCCCGCGCCGCGCGCTGATCGAGCGCGTAGCCGCCCACCTCGGCGCCAAGCTCGAGGCCCGCGCGCGGGCCTGAAAAGTGGGGGCGCCCGAAAAGCTGGCGGTGGCACCGCCCATCGAGCCGATGCTGGCGAAAGTGGCCGATACGCTTCCTGCATCCGGCGCCTTCCTCTACGAGCCGAAGTGGGACGGCTTCCGCGCCATCGCCTTTCGAAGCGGCGGCGACGTATTCATTCAAAGCCGCGACCTGAAGCCCCTCGACCGCTATTTTCCCGAGCTGCACGACGCATTGATCGAGCGGCTTCCCGAGGGCTGCGTGGTCGACGGGGAGATCGTCATCGCGACGCGCGCGGGCCTCGACTTCGACGCGCTGCAGCTGCGCCTGCACCCGGCCGCTTCGCGCGTGGCCAAGCTCGCGAAGGAGACGCCCTCGGCGTTCGTCGCGTTCGACCTCCTCGCGGAAAAGGGCGTGAGCCTCATGCCGCTGCCGCAAGCCGAGCGTCGCGCGCGCCTGGAGAAGCTGCTTGCCGGCGCGAAGCCGCCGCTATACCTCACGCCCATGACCCGTGACGTGAAGATCGCGCGCCAATGGCTCGAGCGCTTCGAGGGCGCCGGGCTGGACGGCGTGATCGTGAAGCCCGAGGACGCGCCCTACCTGCCGGGCAAGCGCGCGATGGTGAAGGTGAAGCACATCCGCAGCGCCGAATGCGTGGTGGCCGGCTTCCGCTGGCACAAGGCGGGCGAGGGCATCGTGGGATCGCTGCTGCTCGGTCTCTACGACGACGCGGGCGTGCTCCACCACGTCGGCGTCACCTCGTCATTCACGATGGCGATTCGCAAGCAGCTCGCCGCGGAGCTGCAGCCGCTGCGAAAGAATGCGATGAAGGACCATCCGTGGCGCGAATGGGGAGACGCGGCAAGCCACGAGGCCACCCGCATGCCCGGGGCGCAGAGCCGCTGGAGCGCCGGCAAGAACCTCTCGTGGGAACCGCTTCGCATCGAGCGCGTGTGCGAGGTGAAGTACGACCACCTGCAGGGAGACCGCTTCCGCCATGCCGCGATCTTCCTGCGCTGGCGGCCCGACAAGCCGCCGGAGGATTGCCGCTACGACCAGCTCGAGGTCACGCCGGCTTTCGAGCTGGCGAAGGTGTTCGGCGCCGGGACGAAGAAGTAGCGGCGCGCGCGCGTGAAGGCTGCACGCGCGGCGGCTCGTCCTTCCCCTTCTTGTACTGCGGCGGCCAGGGCGCATCGCCTTCGCCCTCGCGCTCGTGGCGCGCCGAGAGCTCCAGCAGCGCATCGAGCGAACACACCGCCTGGTCGATCCCCGCGTGCCGGTCCCCCACTTTGGCGAACCGCGCGGGCATCGTCTTCAAGGTGAAGTCCGCGGGATCGGCGGCCGCGATCTCCTTCCAGGTCATCGGCGCGGACACGCGGGCATCGGCCGTGGGCCTCACCGAATAGGCGCCGGCCACGGTGCGGTCCTTGGCGTTCTGGTTGTAGTCGATGAAGACGCCCTCGCGCTCTTCCTTCCACCACTTCGTGGTCGCGAGCTTCGGCACGCGCCGTTCGATGTCGCGCGCCAGGGCGAGGGCGGCGCGCCGCACCTCATCGAAGGTCCACCGCTGCTCGATGCGCACGCAGACGTGGATGCCGCGCTTTCCGGAGGTCTTCGGCCAGCCCACGAGACCAAAGTCGCGCAGTGTTTCCTCGACCACCGCCGCCACCTGCCGCACCTGGGTCCACTCCACCCCGGGCACCGGGTCGAGGTCCACGCGCAACTCATCGGGATGGTCGAGGTCCTCGGCGCGCACGGGATGCGGGTGCAGCTCGAGGCAGGCGAGGTTGGCCATCCACGCGAGGTCGGCCGCGCTGCGCGGCACGATCTCCTCGGCGCTGCGGCCCGAGGGGAAGCGCAGCGCCACCACCTCCACCCATTTCGGGCGCGAGGCGGGCGCGCGCTTCTGGTAGAAGAACTCGCCGCCGACGCCGTCGGGGAAACGCACCATCATGTTGGGGCGCCCACCGGAGCCGCGCAGCGCGCCATCCGCGACCGCGATGTAGTAGCTCACCAGGTCGAGCTTGGTGAGCCCCGCTTCGGGGAACAGCACCTTCTGGGGATTGGAGATGCAGACCTCGCGATCCCCGACCTGGAGCAGCTGTTTCGGACTGGCCATGGAGGTGCGACGGACACGGGGCGCCCAAGTTCAACCGGCATCTGGCCCCTCGATATCAAGGGGTCAGGTTAGCAAGTAGCCTGACCCCTTGTCGGGGTTGTTGGCGGCTTCGATGGCGGGAGCCATCTGCAAGGGGACCGGGTCGGCGAGGTTCAGGGCCTCGATCCAGACGTGGAAGGGCGCGTTCGGGTCCAGGCGGCGGAGCACCACGCGCTTCGGCTTGCCCGGCGCCAGGTGGAAATAGTTGTCGTCGGTGGAGAAGCCTTCGCCGGCTATGCGCACGGACTGCAGGAAGCCGTTCGCCTCGAGCGTGAGCACCACCGCGCCATCCTCGCCCGCACTGATTTCCTGGCGCAGCTCGATGCCGCGCTGGACCGCGAAGTCCATGCCCACGGGGAAGTGGAAATCCTCGCTGATCACGGCGCCGTTGTCGTTGCGGCGCAGGCGAACGGCGATCACGTCGTACTTCGCGGGGCCGAAGCGGTAGGCGTTGGTATGGTCGGTGAACAGGCCCAGCAGCGCGTCGGCCATTCGCGTCACGACCGTACGCGGCGGGACCAGCAGCGTGGCTTGCGCGCGGCCGAGCAGGCGGCCCTCCTTGTACATCTCGATCTCGACCGTGGCATCGAGCAGCTGCGCGGCGTCGTTCACGGCGCGGATCGCCAGCCCGTCGAGGCCCTCGTCGGTGAGGTGCAGCGATTGCGGCGCGAACGCGCGCTTGAGCGCCCAGTACACGGGCTTGGGCTGGCCGTCGCTGTCGAGCACGCCCCACCCCGCGCCGGGGCGCAGGTCGCGCATGAACCAGATGAGCGCGCCCGCGCACGGGTTGTACGGCGCGCGCCACTCGGCGATCACGCGCTTCATCACTTCGCCGGAGACCACGCGGGAGACGGCGCGATAGCGCTCGGGATCCTGGCTTCGAAGCGCCACGGCCGAGCAACCGAAGATCGCCTCCAGGTAATGGTCGCGCACGTCCTCGAAGTCGTAGCCGGCCCCGTTGTCGCGCGGTACGCCCGCTTTCCACTTCGGGTGGTGCGGCGCGAGGGTGGGAGCGCCCAGCCGCGCGATGTTGGCGTCCTCGGGCACGTTGGAGAAGCCGAGGCACTCGCTCGCGAACTTGATGCGCGCGCTCTTCACTTCGGCGATCGGGCGTCGATAGGCGCCGACGCCGTAGTAGTGCGCGATGCCGCTCGCGACGTGGAACGGCAGCGCGCCGCCCCAGGGAGACGACGGGAAGTACGGGATCGCCGCGTGCTCGGAAGCGCACAGGTTCGGCAGCGTCGCGGTGAAGAATTCGCTGGTCCAGTGCTCGGCCTCCAGGCCCATCATCGCCGCCTGCTGCGCGACCTCGCTGCCGCCGCAGTAAACCGCGATCGAGGGATGGCGATGCAGGCGCGCGAGCTGGTAGCGCACCTCGGCTTCGGCCTCGGCGCGGAAGGCGGCGTCGGCGAAGGGATAGTCCATGTTGGCGAACATGAAGTCCTGCCACACGAGGATGCCCAGCTCGTCGCAGAGCGCGTAGAACTCGTCGCTCTCGTAGGTCATGGTGCCGCCGACGCGGATCATGTTGATGCCGGCGTCGCGCGCGAGGGTGAGCACGCGGCGCAGCTCGGCGCTCGAGCCGCGGAGCGCCAGCAGGTCCATGGTCGTCCAGCAGGCGCCGCGGCAGAAGACCGGCACGCCGTTCAGCAGCAGCTGCATGCGGCCCTCGCGGGTGTCGAGGGCGATCTCCTTGAATCCCAGCAACCCGCGCTCGGCCACGATCCACTCGTTGTCGATGCAGAGCTCGAGCTGCCACGGCATGCGCGCGGGCGTGCCGTGGGTGTGCGGCCACCACAGGGGCACTTCGTCCACCACCGCATCGCCATGGAAACGCGCGTCGTCGCCCTGCAGCACGGTCAAGTCGTGCACCGTCTCGCCGATGCAGAGCCGCGCGCCTTCGATGGCGCCGCCGTCCACGCGCTGCGCGGAGCCGCGCACCTGCACGATGCCGCGCCCGCCCTCGGCGCGCGCCTGCAGGTTGAGCGAGGTGACTTCGTAGCTTTCGATGCATTCCAGCGACACCGGGCCCCACGGGCCGACCGGCTGGACCAGCGGCGACCATCCCGGCATGCGGCCGAGGAGCGTGGTGCGGAACCAGCGCAGGTTCTGCTCCTCGACCAGCGCCGTCTTCCAGCGCGGGCGCCGGCGCTTCACGCCCAGCGCCGCGGCGAGCGACGAGAAGCGGATCACGAGGTGGTTCACGTCGCGCATGCGTTCCGTCACGTCGACGCGATGCCCGAGGAACATGTTGCGCGAGGAGAGGATCGGCTCGCCGTTCAGCCATGCGTCGGCGAGGGTGGCGAGCCCATCGAAGCGCAGGCGCAGCCGCGCGCCCGCGCTATCGCGTGGCGTCACGAACGTCACGCGATACCAGTAGTCGTCGGCGTCGTAGCGTCCCGCTTCGGACACGTCCTTGTGCAGGCTCGATGCCACCGTTCCCGGCACCCGCGCCTCGCGCCACTCGAGCGCGGCGGCCGGCAGCTGCGCCGGCGAGGCGAACGCGCCGGCCGGCGTGCGGGCGAGCTGCCAGCCGGCGGTGAGGGGAAGGGTGCGCGTGGAGGTCATGTCGCGGGGCTCAGGCGAAGCGCGCGCGCAGCGGATCGAGGGCCTGGCTCCACTGCGTGGCCATGGCGTCGATGGGCGAGAGGTCGAGGG
>DATLEL010000031.1:0-5453 GCA_035525255.1 Usitatibacter sp. | reverse complement strand
AACAGGACCGCGACGCTCACGCTGCCGAACGGGCGGGCGATCACCATCACGCGCTTTGACTTCTAGCGGTCAGGCGCTACGCTCCGCGGGGACGCGCTTCAGGTCCTGCGCCACCTTGCCGCCCTGGAGCACGATCACGCGGTCGGCCGAGGCGATGGTCTCCGGACGATGCGCGATGATGATCCGGGTGAGGCGCAGCGACCGTATCGCCTCGTTCACCGCCCGCTCGCGCTGCACGTCGAGCGCGCTGGTGGCCTCGTCGAGGAACAGGATGCGCGGCTGCTTGTAGAGCGCGCGTGCGAGCAGGATGCGCTGCTTCTGCCCGCCCGAGAGCGCGGCGCCCATGTCGCCGATGAGTGTGTTGTAGGCCATGGGCATCGCCGCGATGTCGTCGTGCACGGCGGCCAGACGCGCGAAGCGCTCCACCTCGCCATGGTCGGGCGCGGGATCGAAGAAGCTGATGTTGTCGGCGATCGAGCCGGCGAACAGCTGGTCGTCCTGCATCACCGTGCCGACGAACTTGCGGTAGCGGTCGATGCCGAGCTTCTCGATGTCCACGCCTGCCGCCATCACCTTGCCGTCCGTGGGCGCGAGCAGCCCCAGCAGCAGCTTGAGGAGCGTCGTCTTTCCTCCGCCCGAGGGTCCGACGATCGCGACCGATTCGCCCGCCGCGATGGTGAAAGAGCAGTTCAGCACGACGAAGGGCTCCGTGTCGGAGTAGCGGAACGACAAGTCGCGCACCTCGAGCGATGGCTCGAGATCGTCGAGCGGCATCGCCGCGGATTCCCGCTCCGGCGGCGTGAGCACGATGTCGGCGAGGCGTTCGCCCTGCAGGTTCAGCATGCGCAGCTCGATCAGCTTGTCCACCAAGCCCGCGACGCGGGCGGAGAACTGCTCCTTGTACGCCATGAACGCGAACAGCATGCCGACCGAGAAGGCGCTGTCCAGCACCAGCAAGGCGCCCAGCCACACGATGGCGACTCGCTCGACGCCGAACACGAGCCCGTTGGCGGAGCGGAAACCGAGGCCCAGCTTCTGCGTCACGAGGTCCTGGTTCACCGCGTCCACTACCAGGTTCAGCCAGCGCGAGCGGCGCTCCTCCTGGCGGCCGAAGAGCTTGATCGACTGCACGCCGCGCACCGTCTCGAGGAAGTGGCTCTGCTGCTTGGCCGTGTGCACGATGTGCTCCTCGGTCGCGCGGCGCAGTGGCTCATAGAAGGTCCAGCGCAGCAGCGCGTACAGCGCCACGGAAGCCACCGCTACCGCGGTGAGCGAGACGCTGTACACCAGCATCATGGCAAGGGTCGCCACCGCCATTACGCCGTCGATCAGCGCTTCGACAAAGCTCGAGGTGAGGGTGCGCTGGATGTTGTTCACGGCGCCGAAGCGCGACACCACGTCGCCGAGGTGGCGCTTCTCGAAGAAGCTCACCGGCAGCTTGAGCAGGTGGGAGAACACATTGGAGAGCCACTGCAGGTTGAGCGTCGTTCCGAGGTAGAGCACCACCCAGGAGCGCAGCGCCGTGATGGCCACCTGGATCACCGCCAGCATCAGGAATCCGATCCCGAGGATGGTGAGGAGATCGCGGTCCGCGGAGACCACCGCGCCGTCCACTGCCCACTGCATGTAGAAAGGGCTCACGATCGCGATGGCCTGCAGCGACATCGCCAGCAGGAAGACTTGCGCCAGCGCACGCTTCAACCCGACGACCGGGCCCATCAGGTCGCGGATGCGAACGCGGCGGCGCTCGTCGGCCGCACGGAAGCGCGCGGTGGGCGAGAGCTCGAGGGCGATGCCGGTGAAATGCCGCGACAGCTCCGCCGTGGAAATGCGCTTCATGCCCGATGCGGGATCGTGGATCACGGCGCCGCGCGCGTCCGCCGACTTGAGCACCACGAAGTGATTCAGGTCCCAGTGCAGGATGCACGGCGTGCGCAGCCGCGGCACTTCGGCGAGCTCGAGGCGCAGCGGACGCGGCGCGAGATCGAGCCGGCCGGCCGCCTGCATGAGGTACGCGAGGGTGGCGCCCTTGAGCGATACGGTGAATCGCCGGCGCAGCCCGGCGAGGTCGATGCGGTGGCCGTGGAAGCACGCGATCATGCCCAGGCTCGCGAGCCCGCACTCCGCCGCCTCGGTCTGCAGCAGGACCGGCAGGTCGCGGCGCGAGCCGAACCTCAGCGCCGCGACGACGTCCATCAGGCCCTTCCGGAGAGGCTCAGCAGCGGCTCGAACACCCATTCGATCAGGCGGCGGCGGTCGAGCAGGATGTCCGCTTCCACCTGCATGCCGGCCTTGAGCGGTTCCTGGCGGCCATAGGCGTCGATGGATTGCGCCGCCAGCTCGACCTTGATGCGGTACAGCGGTTCCCGGCTGCCGTCGGCCGGGACGAACCCCAGGTCACCCGGCGGCATGGCATGACGCGAGACCGAAGCGATGCGCCCGCGCTGGCTGCCGAACTTCTGGTGCGGATAGGACGTATATCGCAGCAGCACCTCCTGTCCCGGCCGCACGAATCCCACCGAGCGCGAGGGCGCATACAGGTGTGCCTCGAGCGGCGCGCCCTGAGGAATGATCGTGGCGAGGGTCGTGCCCGCGGACACGGTCTGCCCCGGCTCCACCAGTACGGTCGCGACGATGCCGGGCGCGGGCGCCACGACGGCGACGCGGTGCTGCAAGTCGCGCTCGAGGCGCTCCTGGTCGACGCTCGCGCGCTGCACATCGAGCGCCGAAAGTTGGGCACGGGCGCGTGCCAAGGCTGTGGCGATTTCGAAATCGAGCGCGCCGCGCTCGCGCATCAAGGCGACCCGCGTGCGCCGCATCGCCTCGAGCCGCGACTCCTGGTCGAGAGCCGCTTCGCGCTCGCGATCGCCCGCGGACGGAGAAACGAACCCCATCTCCTCCAGCTTGAGCACTCGTGCCGCACCTCTTTCCGCAAGGGTGAGGCGTGACCGCTGTCCTTCCAGCTCCCGCTCCAGCTGCTCGATCTCGCGGGCCATGCCGGCGCGGCGCTGGCCGAGGCCCGATTGCTCCGCGGCGAGCGCGGCGAGGATGAACTCGCGCTGCTGCGCAAGCGCGGCCTGGCGCTCGGAAACGCGCCGGGAGATTGCGGCGCCGACGTCGTACACGGAATGGCTCGCGCGCGCATCGACCACGCTGAGCAGGAGCGCATCACCGCGCACCTCGTCGCCCTCGGCGATGGACAGCTGCTCGACGCGTCCGGGCTGCTGCGCCACGATGCGCACAACGCCCTCGGTGGGCGCTAGCGCGCCCTGCACTCGGGCCTTGCGCGTGTAGTCGCCGAAGATGAAGTACGCCCCGAGGGCGAGCGCCATGGCGACGGCAAAACCGGCGAACACGCTGAACGAGAGCGGGCGCGCGAGCAGCACGCGGCCCAGCCAGGCGCTGGCGCGCGCCTCCTCCGGCTCACTGCGGAAGAAGCTCATCGGATTCCGATGTCCAGCGCGGCGCGGCTTCCCGGTCGCGGGACATGAAGACATAGGCGGGCAGTGCCACCGCGACGAACAGCAGGCAGGCGAGATGGACTTCCCAGTTGGCCAGGTCGCCGCTCGGCTCGTCGCTGCGGGGGAATACGAACCGCCCGAGCAGCGGATAGAACGCGCAAAGGTTGAAAAACGCATGCGCTCCGATCGGGGCCCAAAGCGATCCCGTACGGCGGTAGAGGCACACGTAGACGACCGAGGAGGCGAACGCAGGAATGAAGTTGGGATGATAGAGACCGAAGAGCGCCGAGGTGAGAACCATCGAGGGGAACCAACCCCACTGCGCCGCCCATGCCCGAAAAAGCAGGCAGCGAAACAAGAGCTCTTCGATCAAAGGAGCCACCAGCACGGCGATGAGCAAGTTACGCAGCGCCCCGGGCAACGACAGCGCATCCGCCATGGCGGCATCGTGGGAGTCCAGCAGGCGCAAGTGCTGCCCTGCCGAGACCGGACCTTCGGTCACCCACCACCAAAGAACCCACAGACCCGCCCATGCGAACGAGACCGCCAGCCCGGCGAGCGAGACAGCCACTGCCTCGCGGCGTCGACCGAGCGCGAGCGGGCGGGATAGCTCCTGCACGCACTTGGCGCGAAGAAGGGGGAAGGAAACGAGGACGATGGCAACGACCATGAACGGCAACGTCGTCCGGATGAATCGTGCCTCTGCCGGGTTCCAAGGGAAAAGACCCACGACCTGATTGGTGACGGGGACGATCAGCAACAGGAGCGCAAAGGTGAAGAACGCGATTTGCATACCCGAGGCGCTGCCGAACTTCATCGATCCTCCTCCATGGAAACCGGGCCGCGCGAGCGGCCCGCCGGCCAACGCTACTTCCCAACGACCCGCTCGATCACATACGAGGTCAGGTCGATGAGCGACTCGTAGGCGCCCTTCAAGTCGTCGAAGATCCCGAGCAGCTCCGCGGGGGTGCATTCGCCCCCGGCCACGGCGTCGAGCTGTTCCTGGGTGATGTGCAGTTCGGGAAGCGCGGGTGGGGTGGTCCTGGTAGTCATCGTCTCTCCTCGTTCAAGCCGCGGGTCCGGGCGGCGCCGGATAGTCGTAGATGGGAACCAGCGGGGCCGTCGGATCCTCCGGTTCCGGGGGGAAGCACGGCACCTGGGGATAGGGCACCTTGACCGCGCCGCCGGAAACGTCCGGCTGGTCCTTCTTGGGAATCTCCTTCATCGCATCTCCTTGGTAGTGGGGGCGGCCGGTGTCCCCTGGCGCGAGCGCTCATTCGGGAGCCGGGGTTCCGGGAACGCCGCCGAGGAGATGCGCGCCATCGGCGACATCGCGCGCGTCCTGCGGCGCACGGTAGGTGAGCTCATCAAGCGCCGCCGGATGCGGCACGCCGCCGGCGATGCGCAACACTTCCTCGATCGATAGTTCCTTCATGTGTCCTCCCCGAATCACCTGGAGCGCGGCGAGCCAGGAGGCCCGGCCGGTGAACGCATGGTAGGAAGGAAGCCGCGCGGGTTCACGCGTAAATCCCAAGTCGTTGGCGGGCGATTCTTCGCGGAAGTTGAGTCGCGCTTCGTTATGGTGGCGCGATGGAATCCACCGGCTCCCGTTTCAGGGTGTGCGTGCATCGCGCGCACGGCGGCTACTACGCCCGCGTGATCGAGATTCCAGGATGCATCGCGCGCGGCGCGACCGAGGTGGAAGCGATCGAGAACCTGCGCGGGACGCTGCGCGCCTTCCTGCGCGTGGCCCAGGTGCTTGCGAGCGACCGTCCCACCGTGGACGTGGAGATCACCGCGTAGCGGCGCGTGAGCCGCTTCGCGGCTGGTGTACCCTAATCCGACATCCCTCGTGCATCGGTCTTGCTGCGCAGCAGCAGAGAGGAGACGTCGCCATGGCGAAGTATTCCACCGAGAACATCCACACCGTGGCTCTAGTGGGCCACGGCGGGGCCGGCAAGACGACGCTGACCGAGGCCCTGCTGTGGAAAG
>DATLEL010000001.1:0-2117 GCA_035525255.1 Usitatibacter sp. | reverse complement strand
TGGGGAGGGAAAGGTGGGAATTCTAACAGCTTTGCCTCGGCGCCCCGCCTATAATCGCCGCGATGTCCCGCGTGATGCCGCCCACGAAGAAGCCGCGACTGCTGCTGGTCGACGACGACCCGCTGATCAGCGAGAGCCTCGCCTTCGCGCTCGCCGCCGATTACGACGTGGCGCGCGCAGCAGACCGGCCACTCGCGATCGGGCAGCTGCGGGGCGGGCTTCGCCCCGACCTCGCGCTGATCGACCTCGGCCTGCCGCCGGTGGCGCACCTGCCCAACGAAGGCTTCAAGCTGATCGGCGAGCTGCTCGCCCACGCGCCCGACGTGCGCATCCTGGTGCTGACCGGGCAGAACGAGGAATCGAACGCGCGGCGCGCGCGCGCATTGGGAGCGGTGGATTTCGTGCCCAAGCCGTGCGAGCCCGAATTCCTGCGCGGCGCGCTGCAGCGCGCGCTGCAGTCTTCCGCCCTCGACCGCCGCGACGGCGAAGCCGAGGACGCGCGCACGCTCATCGGCGACAGCCCGGCGCTGCGCCGCCTGCGCAGTCAGGTGGACCTCTACGCCGCCTCCACCTTTCCCGCGCTGATCGAGGGTGAGTCGGGCAGCGGCAAGGAGCGCGTGGCGTATTCGCTGCATCACCTCAGCCCGCGTTCGGGCGAGCCATTCCTCGCGCTGAATTGCGCCGCGATCTCGCCTACCCTCGTGGAACCCACGCTCTTCGGCTACGCCCGCGGCGCCTTCACCGGCGCGCAGCAGTCCAAGCCCGGGTATTTCGAGGACGCGGGCGATGGCACGCTCTTCCTCGACGAGATCGGCGAGCTGCCGCTCGAGCTGCAATCGAAGCTCCTGCGCGTGCTGGAGAACGGCGAGTACCAACGCGTGGGCGAGACGCAGACGCGCGTGTCGCGCGCTCGCATCGTGGCCGCCACCAACCGCGACCTGCGCGAGGAAGTGCAGAAGGGCCGTTTCCGCTCCGACCTCTACCACCGCCTGTCGGTCTTCGAGCTCAAGGTGCCGCCGCTGCGCGAGCTGGGCGAGGACCGCCTGAAGCTGCTCGACCATTACGGCGCCGTCTATGCCGCCAAGACCGGCAGCCGGCCATTTACCCTCGACGAACGTGCCCGCGCGAGGTGGCTCGGCTACGGATTTCCCGGCAACGTGCGTGAGTTGAAGAACATGGTGATCCGCCTCACCATCAAGTACGCGGGCTATTCGGTGGGCGAGGCCGAGCTGGAAGGCGAGTTCGCGCCCGCGCCCGAGGGTCTGCGCGGCGATCCCGTGGCCCAGGCGCGCTCGGAGCTGCTGTCGGGCCGGGCCTTCAGCCTCGACGGCGTGCTGAAGTCGGTGGAGCAGGCGTACCTCGATGCGGCGCTCGAGATCTCCCAGGGCAACATGTCCCAGGCGGCCAAGCTGCTGGGACTTTCGCGCAGCACCCTCTACGGAAGACTGGAAGCCGCGGGGCGCTCCGGTGCTAAACTCAACCCCTCCGATCCGGGCGAGGCGCGGGGCTGAAAAGACCAAGAACAGCATGCCGCCGCCCTCCAGAAACCCATGACGATGTACCTCGAGCATTTCGGCCTGCGCGAAGCGCCGTTCCGCATCACGCCGCATACCGAGTTCTTCTTCTCGGGCGCCAATCGCGGCAGCACGCTCGAAGCGCTGCTCTATGCCATCACCGCGGGCGAGGGCATGGTGAAGGTCACCGGCGAGGTGGGCAGCGGCAAGACGATGCTCTGCCGCGTGCTGATGGAGCGCCTGCCGCAAACGGTCGAGACGATCTACCTCGCGGTGCCGAGCCTCACGCGCGACGAGATGCTGGCCGCGATCGCGGTGGACCTCGGGATCGACACCGCCGGCGCGAACACCACGCGCCTGGTGCGCTCGCTGCAGGAAAAACTGATTTCGATCCACTCCTCGGGGCGCTCCGTGGTGGCGCTGATCGACGAAGCGCATGCGATGCCGCTCGCGACGCTGGAAGAGATCCGCCTCCTCTCCAACCTCGAGACCGAGAAGGAGAAGCTGCTGCAGATCGTCCTTTTCGGCCAGCCGGAGCTGGACGCGCATCTCGCACTCCCGAACATGCGCCAGCTGAAGGAGCGCATCACCCACAGCTTCACC
>DATLEL010000144.1:0-8913 GCA_035525255.1 Usitatibacter sp. | reverse complement strand
GCGGCACCGCAGTCGTGAATGGCTACCTCGGCGTCATGACCTGGCGCGACGGCCGCTGGAGCACGCTCGGTTTCTTCGGCGCCGTGAGCGACATCAACAGCAAGGATGTGATCGTCGGTTCGTACAGCGTGGGCCTCGGCGCACACGCGTACCAATACAACGACGGAACTTTCCGTGACCTCGGCACGCTGGGCGGGACGTACAGCTCGGCCAGCGCGATCAACGACAAGGGCGTCGTGGTGGGCACCTCGTACCTCGCGGGGGACAGCGCGACGCGCGGCTTCGTCTACGACAATGGCGCCATGACCGCGCTCGGCACGCTCGGCGGCATCTCGAGCACGGCGGCTGACATCAACAGCAAGGGCGTGATCGTCGGCACCGCGCAGGACGCGACCGGCACCTGGCAGCCCTACATCCAGGACCGAAGCGGCATGCGCATTCTCGCCAACGTCCCCGCGGGCAGCACGCTGTTCGCAATCAATGATCGCGAACAGGTCATCGGCACCTATGCCAACGCCAACAACCAGGGCAGCACTTCGTTCCTGTGGGAAGCCGGCGTGATGACGCCGCTGATTCTCCTCCCGGCGGTACAAGCGGCGGGCTGGACCAGCCTCTTCGTGATGGACATGAACGATCGCGGCTGGATCACCGGATGGGGCTGGAAGGTCGGCGGCTCGCCAGAGGGCAACGCGTTCGCGCTCATCCCTAGGTAGCTCGCAGCGCCCGCGAGAGGAAAGGCAGCGAGACATCCATTCGATAGTCCACATCGGAGTGCGTGTCGTCGAACTCTTCGTAGGTATGCTTGATCCGCGCTTGCGCCAGTCGCTTCGAGAGGATGCGCGAGCCGAAGTGGATGTGGTATTGGTCGCGCGCGCCGCAGTCGATGTAGATGCCGCGCAATGAGGCGAGGTTCTTGCGGTACTTCGCCACCATGTTCACCGGATCGTTGGCGCGCCAGCGCTTCCAGCGCTCGGGAATCACCTCGCCCGTCTCCAGGTTGAAGGGCAAGCGGAAGCGGTTCGGCGCGCGCGGGTCGGGATCGTAGGTCGCCGCCATGCACAGGTTCATGATGCAGTGGCCCTCGGCCATGGTGAGCTTGGGCTTCCGCCATACCGTATCCAGGAATGCGGCCACGCGGCCATCGTCGAGGCCGCGCTGCACCGACTTCTCCATCCTGCGCACGTCCACCTTGCCCGGAAGCCTGGACTGCCGCGGACGGTACTTCGCGAGCTCATTGAGCGTATTCGGCCAGTCGTGCCAGTAGACGAAGTCGAAGTACGCGTCGCCGGAGTGATCCGCGACCGCACCCCACGTGCCCGGATACTTCATGCCGTGCACGATCGCGCCATAGCCGCCCGATGACTTGCCGAAACAGCCGCGGTGATCGCGCGAGGCGAGCGTGCGGAACTCGCGGTCCACGAACGGCACGATCTCCTTGGTAAGGTAGTCGGCGTAGTTGCCGATGGCGCTGGAGTTCACGTACTGGTTGCCGCCCAGCGCGGTGAAGCAATCGGGAAACACCATGATGGTGGGCGCCATGCGCCGCTCGAAGATGAGCCGCGCGACGCGCTCCGGCACGTTTTCGCTGAAGTTCTTCCACGCGACGTGCGAAAGACCTGAGCCGGTGAATCCGACCAGGTCGTAAAGCACCGGGAAGCGACGGGTGCGGCCGGCGTCGTATTGCGGCGGCAGCCACACCGCGAGCTTGCGCACGTGGGGGTCGCGCAGCGCGTTGCCGCGCAGGATCTTCGAATCGTGCTCGAGGAGGACCAGGGTGCCTGGTCCCCACTGCGGTCTCTTCAGGGCCATGGCCCTATTGTGCCGCGAACGCGGCGACCCCTCAGAACGTGGCGGGTTGCGGCTCGGGCTCGCCCTCGCGCCCCTGCACGCGCGCATGGTCGAAGCTGTACGGCGTGGGAGCCAGCACCACCGAGTGCGCCTCGGTCGCCACGGGTGCGCTCACGCGCGAGACGACGGCGATGCCGATGATGGCGACGATGGTGGGCACTGCGATGCTGAGGTTCTTCACTTCGGTCTCCTTCTTCTTCATGGCGCCAAGGTGCGCGGAAACCACGATAGGGCAGCGGGGCGCGGTTACCATACGGATCATTGAGGCGGCGCAGTGCTGAAAAAACGACAGGAGCCACCGTGGCCGGAAACGTTTACGACAAAGGCGGCAGGAAGATTTCGCTCGACGACATTTCCGCCGAGCCGCCGAAGGGAATGACCAAGGAAAAGGCGCAGAAGCGCTTCGTATCGCTGGGCGAGGAGATGTTCGCGCTGCAGGATGCGATGTTCGGCGCCAAGCTCCACGGCGTGCTGGTGGTGCTGCAGGGCCGCGATGGCGCGGGAAAGGACGGCGCCATCAAGCATGTCGTCGGACAGTTGAATCCCCGCGGCGTCTCGGTGACCTCGTTCGGCGTCCCCACGCTCGAGGAGCGGCAGCACGACTTCCTCTGGCGCGTCCATCGCCATGCGCCGCGCGCGGGCGAGTTCGCCATCTTCAACCGCTCGCACTACGAGGACGTGCTGGTGGTACGCGTGCACGGCCTCGCCCCGAAGAAGCTGTGGAAGGCGCGCTTCGCGCACATCGCCGATTTCGAGGAGATGCTCGCCGAGCACGGCACCATCGTGCTCAAGTATTTCCTCCACATCACCAAGGAGGAGCAGGAGCAGCGCCTGCTCGACCGCGAGAAGGATCCCGAGACCGCCTGGAAGCTCAATCCCAACGACTGGAAGGAGCGCGACAGCTGGGACGAGTACACCGAGGCCTACGAGGACGTGATCTCGAAGACCGCGGCGCCCCATGCGCCGTGGACCGTCGTCCCGGCCAACTCCAAGTGGTATCGCAACCTCGTGATCGCGGAGTCCATCACCGCCGCGTTGCGCGAGCGGCGCAAGGATTGGCGCGAAAAGCTGGAGGAGATGGGCCGTGCGGGGCGCGCCGATCTCGAGGCCTATCGCGACCAGCTCGGCAAGTGAGCCCCATCCTGTATCCTGCAACGCGACGCACCGCCGGCATGAACCCACTGGAGAACCCATGAAAATCCTGATCCGCTCGCTCTTCGCGGCGCTTGCGATGTCGATAGCCGCCACGGCCTCCGCCCAGACCGCCATCTGCTACAACTGCCCGCCCGAATGGGCCGACTGGGGCACGCAGCTACGCAAGATCAAGGAGAAGACCGGCGTCACGGTGCCGCAGGACAACAAGAACAGCGGCCAATCGCTGGCGCAGCTCGTCGCGGAGAAGGGCAGCCCCGTCGCCGACGTGACCTACCTCGGCGTGACCTTCGGTATCCAGGCGAAGAAGGATGGGGTCATCACGCCGTACAAGCCCGCCCACTTCGATTCGATCCCGGCCGGCCTCAAGGATCCCGACGGCAGCTGGTTCACGATCCATTCGGGCACGCTCGGCTTCATGGTCAACGTCGATGCCTTGAAGGGCAAGCCCATTCCGAAGTCGTGGAAAGACCTCGCCAAGCCCGAGTACAAGGGACTGGTGGGCTACCTGGATCCCGCGAGCGCCTTCGTCGGCTACGTGGGCGCCGTCGCGGTGAACCAGGCGCTCGGCGGCACCATGGACAACTTCGACCGCGCCATCGCGTGGTTCAAGGAGATCAAGAAGAACGAGCCCATCGTGCCCAAGCAGACTTCTTACGCGCGGGTGCTGTCGGGCGAGATCCCCATCCTCCTCGACTACGACTTCAACGCCTACCGCGCGAAATACAAGGATTCGGCGAACGTGGCTTTCGTGATCCCCGCCGAGGGCACCGTGGTGGTGCCATACGTGATGGCCATGGTGAAGAACGGTCCCAACGCCGAAAACGCGAAGAAGGTGCTCGACTTCGTGATGTCGGACGAAGGCCAGGCCGTATGGGCCAATGCGTACCTGCGGCCGGTGCGCACGGCGGCCATCTCGAAGGAGGCCCAGGCGAAGTTCCTGCCTGACGCCGAATACGCCCGCGCGAAGCCGGTGGACTACGCGAAGATGGCCGAGGCGCAAAAAGGGTTCAGCGACCGCTACCTGAAGGAAGTGCAATAGGCGACCGTCGCCGGGCACTGCTGCTGGCGGTGCCCGCCCTCGCCGTCTTCGCGGCCTTCTGGCTGCTGCCCATGGCGCGGCTGGTGCAGGTGGGCGCGAGCGGTCCCGAGGGGTTCGCAGCCTACTTCGCGGTCGTCACCCACGCGAATTACTTTCGCAGCCTCGTCTCCACCATCGCGCTGTCGCTCGGGGTCACCGCCGCCACCCTGGTGCTTTCGCTCGTGGCCGGAATCTTCCTGCAGCGCAATCGATTTCCAGGCCGCGGGCTGCTGGTCTCCCTCATGACCCTGCCGCTGGCATTTCCCGGCGTGGTGGTGGGCTTCATGGTGATCCTGCTCGCGGGACGCCAGGGCCTCATCGGCGAAGTGACCTCACGGCTCTTCGACGCGAGGCTCGTCTTCGCCTACGGCATGGCGGGACTCTTCATGGGGTACCTGTACTTCTCCATCCCGCGGGTGATCCTCACCATCATGGCATCGGTGGAGAAGCTGGATCCGGCGCTGGAGGAGGCGGCGCGTTCGCTCGGCGCCTCGACGTGGCAAGTGACCCGCGACGTGATCCTGCCTGCGCTCGGTCCCGCCGTCATCTCGTCGGGCGCCATCTGCTTCGCGACCTCCATGGGCGCCTTCGGCACCGCCTTCACGCTGGCGACGCAGATCAACGTGCTTCCGCTCACGATCTACAACGAGTTCACCAACTACGCGAACTTCGCGATCGCCGCGTCGCTCTCGATCGTGCTGGGCCTCATCACCTGGGCGGCATTGGCGCTGGCCCGCTCGTTCGCGGGCGCCGGCATTGCCGCGGGCGGCTAGCGGCTGATGCGTCCGCTTCGGTATTGGCTGCAGCTTGCCGTCACGCTGCTGATCTGCGCGTTCCTCGTGGTCCCGGTGGGCATGTCGATCCTTGCCGGCGTGACGGAGAATTACTTCCTGGGGGTGAAGAGCGGCCTCACGCTGCGGTGGGTGGTGCAGGTGTGGGAGCTTTACCACGAGACCATCTGGCGCTCGCTCTACGTGGCCCTCGCGACGCTCGGCGTCACGCTCGTGCTCGGGATCCCCGCGGCCTACGCCCTCGCGCGGGCGCAAACCCGCTGGACGCGCTGGATCGAGGAGCTGCTGACCCTTCCCATCGCCGTGCCCGGGCTGGCGACGGCACTCGCCTTGATCCTGCTCTACGGCGGCTACCGGGACTTCCGCTCCAGCTGGCTCTTCATCCTGGTGGGCCACGTGCTTTTCACGCTGCCGTTCATGGTGCGTTCCGTGCTCGCGGTGATGCTGTCCGTGGACCTGAAGACGCTCGAGGAAGCTGCCGCGAGCCTGGGCGCCTCGTTCCGCGAGCGCTTCATGACGGTGGTCCTGCCGAACGTGCGTCCCGGCATCCTCGCCGGCTCTTTGATGGTGCTCACGCTCTCGATGGGCGAGTTCAACCTGACATGGATGCTCCATACGCCCCTCACGAAGACGCTTCCCGTGGGGCTCGCCGACAGCTACGCATCGATGCGCCTCGAGATCGGCTCGGCGTACACGCTGATCTTCCTGGTGATGATCGTACCGCTGCTCGCGGCACTCCAATGGGCGTCGCGCCGCCGCTCTCTATAATCATTCCATGCAGACCGCCGTCCCGGTTCACCTCGAGCATTGCGGCAAGACGTTTCCCGACGGCACGCGCGCGCTCGAGCCGCTATCGCTCGACATTGCATCGGGGGAGACCGTGGTATTGCTCGGGCCCTCGGGCTGCGGCAAGACCACCACGCTGCGGATCATCGCGGGCCTGGAATCGCCGGACGCGGGCGGCCGCGTGCTTTTCGGCGCCGAGGACGTGACTGCGCAGCCCATCGAGCAACGTGGCGTCGGCATGGTGTTCCAGAGCTACGCGCTGTTCCCCAACATGACGGTGGCCGAGAACGTGGGCTACGGGCTGCGCGTTCGCCGTGCGGCAAGTGCGGAGCGTGAGCAGCGCGTGCGCGAAATGCTGGAGCTCGTGGACCTCGAGGCATTCGGCGCGCGTCGCGTGGACCAGTTGTCCGGCGGTCAGAAGCAACGCGTGGCGCTCGCACGCGCGCTCGCCATCCGGCCACGCGTGCTGCTGCTGGACGAACCCCTCACCGCCCTGGACGCCAAGCTGCGCGAGCAATTGCGGGTGGAGATCGACCGCCTCCTGCGCCAGCTCGGAATCACCGCCGTTTACGTGACCCACGACCAGGCCGAGGCCATGGCGCTCGGCGACCGCATCGTGGTGATGGAGAAGGGTCGCATCGCGCAGTCGGGCACGCCGCAGGAGATCTACCATCGCCCGGCGACCGCGTTCGTCGCGGACTTCATCGGCACGATGAACCGCATGACCCGCGACGGCAAGGAGGTCATGTTCCGCCCCGAGGACGTTCGCATCGTGGCGGCCGGCGGCCACGACCTCGAGGCGAAAGTAATTTCCGCCTTTTTCCTCGGCGACCACACGCGGCTCGTGGTCGACGCCGGGGGCGCAACGCCCGTCATCGTCGAGACGACCGAGCGCCGCATGTGGCCACGGGGCGAGACGATCCACCTCGCCATCACGCCCGACCGCCTCATCGCCCTTCCGGGGCAGATGCCATGAGCGACCGCTTCCTCCTGGCGCAGGTCACCGACATGCACGTCAAGGCGGGCGGCAAGCTCTCCTATCGCGTGGTGGATACCGACGCGAGCCTTGCGCGCTGCGTGGAGCACCTGCTCCATCTCCCGCAGGTACCCGACGCGGTTCTTTTCACTGGCGACCTGGTCGACTTCGGCCGGCCCGACGAGTACGACAATCTCGCCCGCCTGGTGGCGCCCCTCACGATGCCCGTGTACCTGATGCCGGGGAACCATGACGATCCCGAAACGATGCGCGCAAGATTTCCGGGCCACGCATACCTGCGCCAGCGCACCGGCAAGCTGGATTACGTGATCGACGCGCACCCGGTGCGGATCGTGGCGCTCGACACGACGGTGCCGAAGAAGCCCTTCGGGGCCCTGGACGACGCGCAATTGCGATGGCTGGACGAGACGCTGGCCGACACGCCCGGCAAACCCACCATCGTCGCGGTGCACCACCCGCCCTTCTGGACCGGGATCGGACACATGGACGACCAGTCGCTCGCCGATCCCGCTGCCTTGGAGGCGGTCGTCTCGCGGCATCCGCAAGTCGAGCGCGTGGTGTGCGGCCACCTGCACCGCAATATCGTGAAGCGCTTCGGCGGCACCATCGCCTCCACCTGTCCCAGCCCCTCGCACCAGGTGGCGCTCGACCTCGCGGATGATGCGGCTTCACGATTCGTGATGGAGCCGCCGGGCTTCTGCCTGCACCTGTGGCGCGACGGCCACGGGCTCGTGTCCCATACTGCATCGCTCGGCAGCTTTCCGGGTCCGTATCCGTTCTACGAGGGCGGCAAACTCATCGACTAGTTTCGCGGCATTCCCTTTCCCTGATGGAGGACGACATGAGCAACAGACCGGTACCCTGGATCGCAGCCCTCGGCTGCATGGCGGCATTGGCGCACCCGGCGCTGGCCCAGAACGTGAAGATCACCCCCCTCGGCAGCCATGACGGCGAGTTCTGCCCGCAGGACCGCGCGCTTGTGTTCGAGGATCCAAGCGGCACGCGCATCCTCTACGACCCGGGCCGCACCGTCGCCGGCGCCAACGACCCACGCCTCGGCAAGATCGACGTGATCCTGGTGAGCCACATGCACGGAGACCACGCCGGCAACATGCACAGCAAGGCGCCCAACGAGGGTACCTGCGACAAGCCCGACATGTCGGTCTCGGCTTACCCGAACTCCAGCGCGGTCAACATCGCCGTCGCCAAGAAATCGAAGATCGTCACCGGCAGCGAGATGCAGGCATTCTTCGCGGCGAAGCTCAAGGCGAATGGCGGCGACCCGGCCGATTCCATCCTCGCGCGCTTCGGCGGCAGCCGCACCATCGGCGGCGTGAAGATCGCCACGGTGCTCGCGCTGCACAGCAACGGCCTCGATCCGGACTACCTCGGCGGAGATCTGGGCAAGGCCATGAAGGACGCGGGGATCGCGGCGTACGTTGGAGAGGCGACGGGCTACGTGCTCAAGTTCAGCAACGGCCTCGTCGCCTACCTCTCGGGGGACACGGGCATCGTCACCGACCAGGAGAAAGTGGTGCGCGGGCACTACGGCGCGAAGCTCGCCGTCATGAATATCGGCGACGGCTTCACCACCGGCCCGGCCGAAGCGGCCTATGTGATCAACGACCTGGTGAAGCCCAACGCGGTCATCGCCTCCCACGCGAACGAGGTGGGCACCAAGGGCGGCAAGGTCGTGGCCGGCTCCAAGACCGAGGCCTTCATGAAAGCCGCCAAGGTGCCGGTGCATGTCCCGCTGAGCGGCAAGACGATGGAGTTCAACGCCGACGGCAAATGCGTCGCCGGGTGTTGACGCGCAGTTACGGTCCCACCGCATAGACGCCGTGATCGACGAGGCGAACGCCCACCCGTTCGCCCGTCGATCGAAGCGCGCCGGCTTCGCGCACGATGGCAAAGAGCTCACCCACCTCCGTGCTCAGCGTGTATTCGGCATGGGAGCCCATGTAGATGGCGGACGCCACCGTAGCCTGCAGCGCGTCTCGTTCCTCCGGATCGACCAGCACGACTGATTCCGGCCGCACCATGACGGTGACCGGGCCGTCGGCGAGGCCGCGGCGCGGCAGTCGCATCGTCAGGTGCCCCAGGCGCACCCCGGCCCCGGCGGCGTCATCCCCCGACATCTCGCCGAGCAGTTGGCTCGCCTCCCCCATGAACGTGGCGACGAAAACGTTGGCAGGCGCTTCATAGAGCTCCCGCGGGGTCCCCACCTGGGCGATCTGCGCGTTGCGCATGACCACGAT
>DATLEL010000422.1:0-5494 GCA_035525255.1 Usitatibacter sp. | reverse complement strand
GGTGAAGGTCGAGGTGGTGGTGGCGGACTCGCTGCTGGAAAAGGCGATGGACGCGATCGTGCGCGCGGCGCGCACCGGCAAGATCGGCGACGGCAAGATCTTCGTCACCGACGTGGGCCAGGTGGTGCGCATCCGCACCGGCGAGACCGGCGAGGAAGCCGTCTAGGCCGCTCGGGACCTTTGCGGTATCCTTGCCGCACCGAGGCACCAGAAAGAAAAAAGCAATGCTGCTCGCCGCCTTCTACGTGTTCGCGATCGCCGCGATCATCCTGCACTACACCGGCCATCTCAAGCGCTGGAACTGCGAGTGGGTCCTGATCGTCCTGGCCATCGCCGTCTTCCCCGCCGTCCTCTTCCTCTAGTACTTCCCCGGCAGTGAAAGCACAGCCACGCAGGCGGGAAGGTCGTCCTACGCGTTGCGCTGCCCCCGTCCGATAACCTCCGCCCCCGCACGCAATTAAGGTGTTGGGATAGGTCGCCGTTCCGGCGACGATTCGCGGAGGATCACCATGAACCACAGACTCTGGACCCTGGTCGGCGCGCGCGTGATCGCGCTCTCCTTCGTCCTCGCCGGCGCCACCGCATGCGGTGACCGTCTCTCCAACACTTCCAGCAAGACCCCGCCCTCTCAGGCCGCGAGCCCCTCCGCCGTCGTGATCGGCACGGCGCCGGCGCAGCCCACCGCGGCGGAGCCCCCGGGCACCACGCCGGTCGCCGGCGTCAACACCAACAGCGAGATGAGCAAGGCGGTGGAGTCAAACTCCATGCCGCTGCCGGGACAGCCGAACGACCACTCCAACGTGGCGCCCAAGCCGTCGCAGGCGGTCGAAGGCAAGGACGCGCTCAAATCGCCCGCCGCGGCGGCGCAAGCCAACAACGGCGATCGCCAGCAAGGAGCCAAGTGATGAACGCCGACGACAAGCAGCAGGGCTCGAAGCAGCAGGAGCAGTCGGGCCAGGGCCAGCAGTACGGCGAGGGCAACTACGAAGCCTCGCGCAAGTACAACGAGGGCCTGAAGAAGCACATGAACCAGCATGACATCGAGCGCGAGGCGCTCGATGCGGCGCCGAAGTCGGCTGCCGAAGAGAAGGAAATGCAGGATGCCGAGCGCCTGGCCGCGAGCAAGTCGCGCGGCGAGGGCGGTTCGCCGGACGGCAAGTAACCGAAGACCGAACCACGGAGGTTTCCTCCGTGGTTCACCCTTTCATCTTGTGCAATCGCGCGAGCGGGTCCTGCCGGTAGAACAGCGCGAGCTGTTCGTATAACGCGGGATAAGCAGGCGCCACGATCTCCGGCGTCTCGAAGAAGCCCTCCGAAGCCACGGCGAAGAATTCGCCGGCGCTCTCGGCCGCGTAGGGATCCAGCGGCAGCGCATCCAGCTCTGCCTGCATGCGTGCTTCGGGCAAGCAGTCCGCTGCATCCACCCGGGCGCAGAAATCCGCGTATGCGGTCGCGAACGCCTCCTTCCACGCCTTCACGTTCATGCCCGCGTGCAGCGGCGGGAATCCATTGGGCTCGCCGTTGCGCATGTCGAGCTTGTGCGCGAATTCGTGGATCACCACGTTATAGCCGGCGATGCGCGCTTCTTCGTCGGCCGCCAGCGCGACGTCTTCATAGGACAGGATCACGGGCCCGCCGAGCCACGCCTCTCCCGCCATGGCGTCGTTGCTCAGGTGCACCACGCCCGCCTCGTCGACGATCTCGCGCTCGGGGGCGAACTGGCTCGGGTACACGATCACTTCCGACCAGCCGTCGTACCACTCGCTCCCCAGCTCGAGCACGAGGATGCAGGCCTGCGCGGCGATCTCGACCTGCATCAGGTCGGAGACCTCCAGCCCGTGGGTACCCGAAAAGTCCTTGGCCGCGATGAATCGCTCGCAGAGCGATCGCAGCCGTGCCGCGTCGCCGGGTGCCAGGCCGCGCATGAAAAGCCACGACCCGGTGGCGCGGCCCCAGAGCGCATCGTCGATGGAGACGGTGCGCGGCCGCCCGCCGCGCCGCAGCCACGAGAGCATCAGCCGGGGGTGGCTCCGACGCGGCGCACGGAGCCCGAGCCGATGACGCTGCGGTGGATCTGCGGGTCGCCGTAATAGCGCACGTCGCCGGATCCGGCGATGCTCGCCCGCAGCTCCGCGCGTGCCCAGACTTCCGCATCACCGGATCCCGCGATGGAGATCTTGGTGCGCTGGGTGTCGAGCGCGGTCGCCTTCACGCTGCCGGAGCCGGCGACGTTGAGGTCCAGCTGCTCGGCCTTGCCGGCCAGGTGCACGTCGCCGGAGCCGGCGATGGTCACCTGCAGGCTCGCCGTCGAAAGACCGGTGGCGCGCACGTTCGTAGCGCCCGCGACGGTGATGGAGTCCACGACCCGAGCGGTGATGGCGATGCGGATCGGCACCCGCGGGCTCACGTTGAGGTTCCCGCGTTCACGGAAGCGGATGCGAAGCTTGCCGTCTTCCACCACGCTCTCGATCAGGGGCGCCACGTTGTCGTCGGCGGTGAGCGTGAGCGACTCGCTCCCGCCCTGCACCAGCTCCACGCTTCCCGGCACCGAGACGGCGACGGCCCGGAAGCCGCTCACCGCGCGCTTCTCCGTCACGGCCTTGCCGGAGCCCACGACGTTTTCGGCCCAGGCGAGCGGTGCACAGGCGAGGGCGAGGGTGGCGAGCAGGGTGCGGCGGATGGCATTCATGGCGATCTCCTTCAAGGGGGAGCCCGTTGGACGCGGCGCTAGGCGCCGGCGGATTCGGCGATCCCCAGGCCGCGGCGGATCTGCAGCGCGGTGGCGAGGGCCCCGTCCAGGGAATCCTGGCATACCGTCACATGGCCCATCTTGCGCCCTGGCCGCGCCTCGGACTTTCCGTATAGATGCAGGTGCGCTCCGGAATGGCGCAGCACCGCTTCCCAGCGCGGCGCGCCCGCGCCCCAGATGTCGCCCAGCAGGTTCACCATCACCGCCGGTGAGTGCTGCGAGGCGTCGCCCAGCGGCAGGCCGCAAAGGACGCGCACCTGCTGCTCGAACTGCGAGGTGCGGCACGCGTCGATGGTGTAGTGCCCGCTGTTGTGCGGACGCGGCGCCATCTCGTTCAGCAACAGCTTGCCCCCGACGACGAACATTTCCACCGCCAGCACGCCCACGTAGTCCAGCTCGGAAGCGAGACGCGACGCAAGCGTCGTCGCCTCCCGCGCGAGCGCCGCCGGTACGCGCGCGGGTACGATGCTCACGTCGAGGATGCCGCCGGAGTGGCGATTCTCCGCCACGGGGAAAACCGCCACGTTGCCGTCGGCGCTTCGCGCGAGCACCACCGAGACCTCGCGCTCGAGGGACAGCAGCTCTTCCAGCACGCACGGCACACCCTTCCACGCCGCGAGCTGGCGCTCGAGGTCGGCGGCCGATGCGATGCGCGCCTGGCCCTTGCCGTCATAGCCGAAGCGCGCGGTCTTCAGGAGCGCGGGCAGCTTCACCGCAGCCAGCGCCGGCGCCACGTCCGCGGCCGATTCGATGACGGCGAACGCGCCGAGCGGAAAGCCGCGCTCGCGGAAGAAGCCCTTCTCGCGGCGGCGATCCTGGGCCACGGCGACGGCGGAGCCGCTCGGCCGCACCACGGTGCGCGAAGCGATGAGGTCGAGCGCCTCGGCCGGCGCATTCTCGAACTCGGTGGTGACCGCCGCGCAGGTGCGCGCCAGCTCCTCCAGCGCGGTGGGATCGGTGTAGGCGGTGTTCAGGTGCCCGGTGGCGAACTCGGCGGCGGGGGAGAGCGGATCGGGGTCGAGCACCGTCACGCGATAGCCGAGCGTGCGCGCGGCGACGGTGAACATGCGCCCCAGCTGCCCGCCGCCCAGCAGCCCGAGCGTGGCACCCGGCTCGATCACAGCACGTCGGGCAGTTGCATCGCCGCGACCTGCTCGCGCAGCTTCTCGCGGTATTCGGCCAGCTTGCGCGTGAGGTCCGGGTTCGCGCCGGCGAGCAGGCTCACCGCGAAGAGCCCCGCGTTGGCGGCCCCGGCCTCGCCGATGGCGAAGGTCGCCACCGGAATGCCCTTGGGCATCTGCACGATGGAAAAGAGCGAGTCCTGCCCCGCGAGGTGCCGCGAGGGCACCGGGACGCCCAGGACCGGCAGCGTGGTCTTGGAGGCGAGCATGCCGGGCAGGTGGGCGGCGCCGCCCGCCCCGGCGATGATGCAGGCGAGCCCGCGCTCGCGGGCCGTCTCGCCGTACTCGAACATGGTGTCGGGGGTGCGGTGAGCCGACACCACCCGCGCCTCGAACGCCACGCCGAAATCCTTGAGCACGCGGGCCGCGTGCTGCATCACGTCCCAGTCGCTCTGGGAGCCCATCACCACGCCCACCAACGGTTTGTCGCTCATGTTCTCAGGCGCTGCCTAGTCGAAGCACTGTATTGGACATCAATTGGCGAGGGCGCGTGCATCTTCGAGCTGCCCGCGATACGCGTCGAAGATATGCCGCAGCGCGGTCGCCATGTCCACCTGGGGCGCCCACCCGAGGTCCTTCATGGTGTTCGCGATCGCGGGGACGCGGTTCTGCACGTCCTGGTAGCCCTTGCCGTAGTACTCGCCCGAGGAGACCTCCAGCAGCTTCACCTTGGCGGCGTTGTCGCGGTACTCGGGGTAGCCGCGCGCAAGCTCGAGCATCATCGTCGCCAGCTCGCGCACCGAGAAGTTGTTCCTCGGATTGCCGACGTTGTAGATCTGGCCGGTGGCGACGCCGCCCTTGTTCTCGATGATCTTCATCAGCGCGGCGATGCCGTCGTCGATGTAGGTGAAAGCGCGTTTCTGCTGGCCGCCGTCCACCAGCTTGATGGGCTCCCCGCGCACGATGTGGCCGAGGAACTGCGTGATCACGCGCGAGCTGCCTTCCTTCGCCGTGTGGATCGAGTCCAGCCCCGCGCCGATCCAGTTGAACGGCCGGAAGAGCGTGAAGTCCAGCTGCCCCATGGACCCGTAGGCATAGATCACGCGGTCCATCAGCTGCTTCGAGCACGAGTAGATCCAGCGCTGCTTGTCGATGGGTCCCAACACCAGGTTCGATCGGTACGGATCGAATTCGCCGTCCGCGCACATGCCATAGACCTCGGACGTGGAGGGAAACAGCACGCGCTTGCCGTACTTCACGCAGCTGCGCACGATCGGCAGGTTCGCCTCGAAGTCGAGCTCGAACACCTTGAGCGGCTGCTGCACGTAGGTCGCCGGCGTGGCGATCGCCACCAGCGGCAGGATCACGTCGCACTTGCGCACGTGGTACTCGATCCATTCCTTGTTGATGGTGATGTCGCCCTCGAAGAAATGGAAGCGCGGATTCGCCGTGAGGTCCGCGATCCTCTCGGAGCTCATGTCCATGCCGTACACGTCCCAATCCGTCTCGGCGAGGATGCGGTTGGAGAGGTGGTGGCCGATGAAGCCGTTCACGCCCAGGATGCAGATCTTCTTCATTTCGTGTCTCCAAGCGGTACCGGCTCTTGGCCGAAGAGCGCGCCGAA
>DATLEL010000140.1:0-6139 GCA_035525255.1 Usitatibacter sp. | reverse complement strand
AGCGTCGCCCAGCCGAAGATCACGAAGGCGAGCATGGCGCCCTCGGTGATGGATTCGTAGCTGCCGGACATCGCGTTCTGCACCGCGTCCGCGATGAGGACCACCACCAGCAGGTCCGAAGGGCCCATGGCGCCCGCAGTCCTTCGCGGCAGGAAGCGCATCGCCAGGAACAAGGCCAGGTAGATGATGGTGCCGCGAATCACGATCTCGACGATCGAGCCCGACGGCACGAACAACGAGCTCCAATCGATGTCAGCCACCTGTGCTCCTTTCGCGGTTAGGTATCATTGATCGTTTTCCGGGGCCCGCCAGCGGCTTGAGCGCCCGCCCCGATCCGAAACAACCCCCGACACGATGAAATACGACGAACAGTCCATTCAGGTCCTCAAGGGCCTCGAGCCGGTGCGCGCGCGTCCCGGCATGTATACACGCACCGACAGCCCGCTGCATATCATCCAGGAGATGATCGACAACGCGGCCGACGAGGCGTTGGGCGGTCACGCATCGCATATCGTGGTGACCATGTACCCCGACGGCTCCATCAGCGTCGAGGACAACGGCCGCGGAATCCCGGTCGGACCGCACCCGGTGGAAAAGGCTCCCACGGTCGAGGTGGTGTTCACGCGCCTGCATGCGGGCGGCAAGTTCGACAAGAAAGGCGGCGGGGCCTACGCGTTCTCCGGCGGCCTGCACGGCGTGGGGGTTTCGGTCACCAACGCGCTCTCGAAGCGTCTCGAAGTGCGCGTGAAGCGCGAGAGCGCCACCTGGGAGATCGCGTTCGAGAACGGCGAGCTGGCGCAGAAACTGAAGAAGGCCGGCAAGGCCGGTCCGAAGGAAACGGGCACCTGGGTGCGCGCATGGCCCGATCCCAAGTATTTCGACAGCCCGAAAGTCGCACGGCGCGATCTCGAGCTGCTGCTGCGCGCGAAGGCGGTGCTGCTGCCGGGCCTGCACGTGACGCTGGCGGACGAAGCCGGCAAGGACAAGAAGGAATGGCGCTACGAAGGCGGCCTGTCCGCGTACCTGCAGGAGCGCGTGGGCGATCTCGACGGCTACGTGAGCCCGATCTTCTCTGCGGAGTCCTACGTGGGCGCCGATGATTCCACTTTCGCGCAGGGAGAAGGCGCGTCGTGGGCGATCGCGTGGGTGGAAGCCGGCGGCGAAGGCGAGTCCTTCGTGAACCTCATCCCGACGGCGCTCGGTGGGACGCATGAAGCGGGACTGCGCAACGCGGTCTACGAAGCGATCAAGGAGTTCTGCGAGCATCACGAGCTCCTCACGCGCGGGGTATCGCTGCAATCCGAGGATGCATGGAAGCCGCTGCGCTTCGTGCTTTCCGGGCGGCTGCTCGATCCGCAGTTCCAGGGACAGACCAAGGAGCGCCTCTCGTCCCGCGAGGCGGTGAAGCTGATCGCCTCGCGCGTGAAGGATCCGCTCGATGCGTGGCTCAACGCCAACGTCGAGGAAGGCAAGAAGATCGCCCAGCTCGCCATCAGCGCCGCCACCGCGCGCCAGAAGGCGGGCAAGGTGGTGGAGAAGCGCCGCGGCTCGGGTGTTGCCGTGCTGCCGGGCAAGCTCACCGACTGCGAATCCCAGGACATGACGCGCAACGAGGTGTTCCTCGTCGAGGGCGACTCCGCCGGCGGCTCGGCCAAGCAGGGGCGCGATCGCCAGTACCAGGCGATCCTGCCGTTGAAGGGCAAGGTGCTGAACACCTTCGAAGTCGCGGCACAAGAGCTGTATGCGAACACCGAAGTGCACGACATCGCGGTGGCGCTCGGCATCGATCCCCACACGCGCGAAGCGCCGGCCACCGTGCTCGACAACCTGCGCTACGGCAAGGTCATCATCATGGCCGATGCCGACGTCGACGGCGCCCACATCCAGACGCTCCTCCTCACGCTCTTCTACCGTCACTTCCCGAAGCTGATCGAGGAGCAGCACGTGTTCATCGCGCAGGCGCCGCTTTATTCGATCAGGGTGGCCCCGCACGGCAAGGTGAAGCAGGAGCGCCGCCTGTACGCGCTGGACGAACAGGAGCGCGACCAGATCCTGGAGAAGCTCCGCGACGAAGGCGTGCGCGACAACATCATCCACATCGGCCGCTTCAAGGGCCTGGGCGAGATGAATCCCGACCAGCTGCGCGAGACCACGATGAATCCGGACACGCGCCGTCTGATCGAGATGCGCCTCGACCCGGCCGAGTACGAGGCCGCGCCCGCCGTCTTCAAGCTGCTGATGGCCAAGGGCGAAGCGGCCGGCCGGCGTGCATGGATGGAGGAGAAGGGCCACCTCATCGAGGCGGACCTCTGATGGGCCGTAGAATCGCGCCATGAAGATTCTCGTCCTTCACGGCATCAACCTCGACATGTTCGGCAAGCGCGACCCGCAGCAATACGGCACCGCGACGCTCGCCGACATCGATGCGCGCCTGAAGGCGCTCGCCGGCGAGCTGGGCGTGGAGATCGAGTGCTTCCAGACCAATTTCGAGGGCGCGATGGTGGAGCGGATCCACAAGGCGCATGAAGAAGGGATCGACGGCGTGGTCATCAACCCCGGCGCGTGGACGCACTACAGCTATGGCATCCGGGATGCCGTCGAGATCCTGGAAGCGCCCGTCATCGAAGCGCACATGTCCAACATCCACGCGCGCGAGCCGTTCCGGCGCCTTTCCGTGTTCGAGGGCGTGGTCCACCAGCAGATCGTCGGACACGGTGTCGATAGCTACCTGCTCGGGCTGAAGGCCGCGGTCGCGGCCGCCGCAGCGAAGCCGTGAGCGCGGTGAAGACAAAAGCGCGCCGCGCCGGGCGCAAGGATCCGACCGGCGACCTCTTCTCGCAGCAGCCGCCGGCGCCGCCCACGGGCGGTGGCGATGAGGCGCCGCCACGTTCGCCCGACGATCCCACTCTTTCCGAATTCGCCTCGCGCGCGTACCTCGCCTACGCGATGAGCGTCGTGAAGGGCCGTGCGCTGCCGTCCGTCGAGGACGGCCAGAAGCCGGTGCAGCGCCGCATCCTCTTCACCATGCGCGAGCTGGGCAACCGCTCGGACACGCCCCACAAGAAGAGCGCCCGCATCGTCGGCGACGTGATCGGCAAATACCACCCGCACGGCGACGTCGCGGTGTATGAAGCCGCGGTGCGCATGGCACAGGACTTCACGCTGCGCTACCCGCTGATCGACGGCCAGGGCAACTTCGGCTCACGCGACGGCGACAGCCCCGCGGCTTACCGCTACACCGAGGTGCGCCTCACCAACTTCGCCGAGCACGTGCTGCTCTCGGAGCTCGACCGTGGCACCGTCGACTTCATCGACAACTACAACGGCGAGTTCCAGGAGCCCAAGCTCCTTCCTGCGCGGCTGCCGGTGATGCTGCTGAATGGCGCGTCCGGCATCGCGGTGGGGATGGCGACGGAGATACCGCCGCACAACCTGAGGGAAGTCGCGGAAGCCTGCGCGCAGACGCTCGAGAATGACGAGGATGCGAAGACCGTCATTCGCCCCATCAAGGGCCCGGATTTCCCCGGCGGCGGCCAGATCATCTCTTCGCGCGACGAGATCAAGCGCGCCTACGAGACGGGACGGGGCAGCGTACGGGTCCGCGCCCGATGGAGCGTCGAGAAGCTCGCGCGCGGCCAGTACCGCGTCGCGGTCACGCAACTGCCGCCGAACACCTCGGCCGCGCGCGTGCTCGCGGAGGTGGACGAGCTCGTCAACCCGAAGCCGAAGGCCGGGAAGAAATCGCTCACGCCCGAGCAGGCGACGCTCAAGACCGCGACGCTCGCCCTCCTCGAAAGCCAGCGTGACGATTCCGACGGCGACCATCCGGTCCGCATCGTGTTCGAGCCGCGCACCAGCAAGGTGGAGAGCGAAGAGCTGATGGCTTTCCTGCTGGCGCACACGTCGATGGAAGCCAACGTGCCGCTCAACATGGTGGCGATCGGCACCGACGGCCGGCCGAGGCAGATGGGACTCGCGGAAGTGATCGGCCAGTGGGCCGACTTCCGCCTCGTCGTGCTGGAGCGCCGCCTGCGCCATCGCTTCGACGAGGTCGCCGACCGCATCCACATCCTCGACGGACGCATGATCGCCTACCTCAACATCGAAAAGGTGATCAAGGTCATCCGCAACGCCGATGAGCCGAAGCCCGAGCTGATGAAGAGCTTCGAGCTCTCCGAGCGCCAGGCCGAGGACATCCTCGAGATCCGGCTGCGCCAGCTGGCGCGGCTGGAGGGCATTCGCATCGAGCGCGAGCTGGCCGACCTGAAGAAGGAATCCGCGACGCTGAAGCGCCTGCTCGGTTCGCCCACGGAGCGACGCAAGCTTGCCGCGAAGGAGGTGCGCGAGGACGCCGAGCGTTTCGGCGACGCACGCCGCACCATGATCGAGGAGGCGGAACGCATCACCGTCTCGATGGTGGAAGCGGTGGTCGACGAGCCGACCACGGTGATCCTGTCGCGCAATGGCTTCCTGCGCACTCGCGCGGGGCACGGCATCGATCGCGGCGCGCTCACGTGGAAGGAAGGCGACAGCCCGCTTGCGATCCTGGAAACCCGCACCGTGAATCCGATCGTGCTCTTCGGCGCCAACGGCCGCATCTATAACGTGCGCGCGGCGGAGATCCCCGGAGGCAAGGGGGACGGCGTGCCCGCGACCTCGCTCGCCGACACCCAGGGCTCGTCGATCGTCGGCATGCTTTCGGGCGCGGGCGACCTCGCGGTACTGCTGGGCACCAGCGGCGGCAATGCGCTGCGCGCGAAGATGGAAAGCTTCCTCACGCGCCAGCGCGCGGGCAAGCAGTTCGTCTCGCTGGCCGAAGGCGAATCGGTGCTGGCCCCCTACCCTATCGCGTCGGGGGCACGCGAAGTCGCGGCGCTATCCGCCGAAGGACGGCTGCTGGTGTTCCCGCTGGATGAAGTCAACGAGCTGCCGAGCGGCGGCCGGGGAGTGATGGCGATGAAACTTCACGACGGCGAAACGATGGTGGGCCTGCAGCCGGTTACCGAGCCGCTCAGGGTGGCGGTGATCGGGCGCGGCGACAAGCCGACGACGATCACGGTGAAGCCGGGCGACCTCGCCCATTACCGCGGCAGCCGCGCGCGCTCCGGCCGAGTGCTGCCCGGCACCGTCAAGCGCGCGGAGCGCTTCGAATGAGCCCGCGCCTGATCGCGATCCTGGTGGCCATCGTGCTGGTGATCGTCGGCGGGATGGTGCTGAGCGTGAAACGCTCGTCGGGCGAGAGCAAAGCCCAGCGCGATCTCGACGCCGCCGCCTCGCGCAACCCCCCGCCCGCCAAATCCCCCTAGAGCTTGAATTCCCAGAGCAACGCGAAGCGGCGGAAGCGCGGGTCGATCGAGCTGCGCTCGACCAGGCCGCTGGAATCGGCGAAGCGGTTCACCAGCAGCGTGTCCTGCGCGAGGATGTTCTGCACCGTCACGCGCAGCTGCACTGCCGGCGAGAAGCGCCACAGCGCGTACGCCTCGAGCTGGCGGTTCACGCCGCGGTAGAGCGTTTGCGCGAGTGACGTGCGCACCGTGCCGCCGGCGCGCGCCGTGAAGCTCACGCCCACGGTGAGCGGCGCCGGCGAGAAGCGATAGTCGAATCCCGCCGTCCCGTTCCAGGGCACCTGCTCGTCGAGCCGGTTGTGCGGCCCGGGGATGTAGCTCACCTTCGAGCGATTGAGCGCGAAGTTGGCGCGCAGGTCCACGCCCGGCGCGCCATCCCAAAGCTGCGACAGCTTCCCCTTGGCGTCGAGCTCGATGCCGCTCACGGTCCCCTTGCCGATGTTGCCGGGACGCGAGATGTAGAGCGGGTCCTCGAATACCACTTCCCGCTGAATGATGTCTTCGATGCGGCGATGGAACACGGTGATGCTCGCGTTGCCGCCGCCCGCGGGGTAGTGCTCGAACGCGGCGTCTATGCCCCATGCAAGCTCGGGCTTGAGGTTGGGATTGCCGATGAAGTCGGGCGTGACCGCGGTGTTGTTCGGCGCGAAGAAGCGCCGCGGCACCAGCTCCTGGATCTGCGGCGGCTTGTAGGTGCGCGACAGGCCCATGCGCACCTGGTCCTTCTGCGTGCCGGGCAGCTTCCACAACAGGTTCACGATGGGGCTCGCCACGCTCGAGCGGTTGCGGATCGC
>DATLEL010000395.1:0-6987 GCA_035525255.1 Usitatibacter sp. | reverse complement strand
TTCGTGGTCGCTGCTGGCGTGCACGGTGCGATCGGGTTGCGCAACGTCGCCTCCGAGTGGCTCGGTTTTCGCGGTCCGGCAGCGGAAGCTTCGATGTTCGCGGTGGCGCTCGCGCTCATCGCGCTCGGGCTCCGCGGCGTCGCGGCGGTGGTGGGCACATGAGGCGCGCGCGCAATCATCCCGCGTACTGGGCGTTCATCGTGCACCGCATCTCGGGCGTAGCGCTGGCGCTCTTCCTGCCGGCGCATTTCCTCTTCCTCGGCACGGCGCTGCAGGGCTCCGCGCGAATGCAGGAGCTGCTGCACTGGACCGAGCAACCGATGGTGATCGCCGGCGAGTGGTTGCTGGTCACCCTGCTGGCGGCGCACCTCGCGGGCGGCCTGCGCCTGCTCGCGATCGAGCTCCTGCCGTGGCGCGACTGGCAGAAGACGCTCGCGGCACTCGCCGCGGCGTTCGCTCTCCTCGCGGGCCTCGCCTTCGCGCTGGCGCGGTAGAGTTATGCTGCATTCGACCACTGCTATTTCCTGGAGAAAAAATCGATGATCAAGCGATCCTGGCACTGCATCGCCGCGCTTCTGCTGGCTCTAGTCCCGGTACCCGGTTCGGCGCAGCAATGGCCCTCGAAGGCCGTGCGCATCGTCGTGCCGTTCGCAGCCGGCGGCGCGACGGACGTGGTAGCGCGGCTGCTCGCGCAGAAGCTCACCGAAGCCTGGGGACAAACGGTGGTCGTCGAGAACAAGCTCGGTGCAGGCGGCAACATCGGCGCCGACATGGTGGCGAAGTCGGCACCCGACGGCTATACGCTGCTGCTCACCTCGGGCGCGGTCCTCACGGCGCCGTACCTGTACAAGGGCCTTGCTTTCGATCCGCTGAAGGACTTCATCGCTGTCACCAACGTGGCCACCGGGCCGCAGGTGATCGCCATCAGCACGTCGCTACCGGTGAAGGACCTCCCCGAATTCATCGCCTACGCCAAGGCCAACCCGAAGCAGATCAACTATGGCAGCGCCGGCATCGGCTCGCAGACGCACCTCGCGGCGGAGAATTTCGCGCACTCCGCGGGCATCGACATCACCCACGTTCCCTACAAGGGCGAGTCGGCGGCGCTGACCGACCTCATGGGCGGACAGATCCAGATGGTCACGCCGAACCTCGGCGGCGCGATCGGCCAGATCCAGCAGGGCAAGCTGCGCGCGATCGCAGTCACCAGCCGCGAGCGCAGCCCGCATCTTCCCGAGGTGCCGGCCGCGGCCGAAGTGATCCCCGGATTCGAGAACGCCGGCTGGTTCGGCGTGCTGGCGCCGGTGGGCACGCCGCGCGAAGTGATCGACCGGATCTATCGCGACAGCACGAAGATCATCACGTCCGAGGAGTTCCGCGGCAAGCTCGCGCAGCAGGGGATGGTGCCGGTGGGCAACTCGCCCCAGGAGTTCAGCGCGGCGACGCGCGCCGAGAGCACCCGCTGGGCAAAGGTGATCCGCGAACGTGGCCTCACCGCGAACTGACGGGCGCCCGGCGACGCTGTCGATCGATCCCGCGCAGGTCGAGGACGTCGCTCGCGAGCTCTACATCCGCGCGCTGAAGATCCTGCCGCCGGACGTGAAGGCCGGATTCCAGCGCCTCGCCGCCGGCGAGACCGACACCACGGCGAAGAAAGTCCTCGGCACCATGATCGCGAACATCCGCGTGGCCGAGGAGACCGAAAACATGCTCTGCCAGGACACCGGGATCCCCATATATAAGGTGATCGTCGGCCGCGGGGTGGACTTCGACGGCGCCGAGCTGGAGCGCGCGATCCGCCGCGGCTGCGAGCGCGCCACGCGCGAGCACCCGCTGCGATCCTCCGTGGTCCACCCGCTGAACCGGAGCAATGCCCACACTTCCTGCGGTGCCGGCGTGCCGCCGATCCATTTCGAGTTCAGCGACGAGCCCCTGCAGCTGGTGCTGGAGATGGTTCCCAAGGGCAGCGGCTCGGAGAACAACTCGTGGCTCAAGATGGCGATCCCCGCCGAGGGCGTGAACGCCATCAAGACGTTCGTCATCGATTGCGTTCTGGACGCGGGCGGCAAGACCTGCCCGCCCACCATTGTGGGCGTCGGTATCGGCGGCACCTCGGACCTGTGCGTCGCACTCGCCAAGCGCGCGGCCACGCGGCCACTGGGATCCCAATGCCCTGATCCCGAGGGTGCCGCGCTCGAGACGAGCCTTACCGACGCGGTCAACACGCTCGGCGTGGGACCCCAGGGACTGGGCGGCGATTCCACCGCGTTCGCGGTGCACGTCGAGATCGCCGCGACTCACATCACCATGAATCCCGTGGCGGTCAACATGCAATGCCACTCCGCGCGGCGCGCCTCTGCCTCGTTCACGCCCGCCGGCGTGACCTACGGTTTCTAGCCCGTGGCGCACCATCTGCTGAGGGGCCCGGTCACGGAGGCCCAGGTGCGCGCGCTGCGCATCGACGATACCGTCACGCTGGAAGGCACGCTCTTCGGCATTCGCGACGCCAACCTGATCGCGCTCTTCGACAGGGGCCGGCAAACGCGCTTCGACATGGCCGGCCACGCGGCCATCCACACCGCGCCCAATGTCCGTGCGGTAAATCCCTCCCCGCAACATCCGACCGGCTATGAACCCGTGTGCGTGGGCACGACCACTTCGGCGCGAATGGAGCGTTTCACGCGCCCGCTGATGGAAGCGAACGGGGTCCGCATCATCATCGGCAAGGGGGGGTTGGGCCCCGGTTCCCTGGCGGCATTCCAGGAGCTGGGGGGCGCGTACCTGGCCATCATCGGCGGCACGGCTGCCCTGGAGACCACCTGGATCGAGGCCATCGAGGACGTGGACCTGGACGACCTGAACCCCGAATCCCTGTGGAAATTCCGTGTCCATGGGTTCGGGCCGCTGCTGGTGGCCATGGACAGCCATGGCGGCAGCCTCTACCAGGCGGTCGATAGCAAGGCCCGGGCCCGGCGGGCGAACACTTTGGCGAAACTGGGTGTCAAATGACGGCCCAATGCCAGCGTCGCAGTTTGTTACCGCCAGGCCCGGCCAGATGAAATAGGGTAAACTCGCGCGTTTTCTTGGGCCGGGGCGACTTGCCCCGCGATCCAGAACCGAATTCCGGCGCGGCTCCCACGAGGAGGCGCGGCTCAAGGCGCTCCGCTCCAGCGGCGCGCAGCAGTGCACCAGGAGATCTCAAGTGGATTACGCGCAGACGCAGCGCACCCCGACGAAGCACTTGTCGGGCATCGGGCTGGTCGTCCTCCTTCACATCGCCATCGGCTACGCGTTGGTCAGCGGGCTCGCGCGCAAGGTGGTCGAGGTCATCAAGCAGCCGATCGAGACCAAGATCATCGAGGAGATCAAGAAGCCGCCGCCCGATCTCCCGCCGCCCCCGCCGCCGCCGAAGATGGCCGCGCCGCCGCCCCCCTTCATCCCGCCGCCGGAGATCAACATCCAGGTCCCGGTGGTGACGCCACCGCCCACCATCACGACGCAGAGCACCACGCCGCCGCCGCCGCAGATGGTGATCCAGCCGCCGGCGCCGCCGGTCGTCGCACAGCCCGCGGTCCGCCGCGAGTACAAGGCGGCTTATCGCGTCGAGCCGTCGTTCCCGCCGCAGGCGATCCGCCAGGGCCTGAACGGCCGCGTCATCGCGCACGTGGTGGTGACGCCCGCGGGCAGCGTGAGCGAGGTGCGCATCATCTCTTCCACGAATCGCCTCTTCGACCGCGAGGTGATCCGCGCGCTGTCGCAGTGGAAATTCAATCCCGAGCCGGTCGGTTTCATCGGCGAGTACGAGATCGTCTTCAGCCTCAAGGACTGACGGTCCACCTTTTCGGCAAATCAAGCGTTGTATTCATCAGGAGACCAACAATGAAACTCTTCAACCGCCTGCCCGCGTTGCTCGCGGCCGCGCTCATCGCGTGGTCACCGATCGCTACCCTGTTGGTGGCGTCATCCGCGCACGCACAGGCCACCACCCCCGGCGCACAGCCGGCCGCGCCCGCCACCGCACCGGCCACCGCCGATGCTTCGAAGGCAACTCCCACGCCGCCTCCGGGCGCCGGCCAGGGCCCGACCACCGAGAAGGAAGTCATCGAGAACCCGTATGGCCTCGAGGCCATGTGGAAGGGCGGCGACTTCGTCTCCAAGGGCACGCTGATCATCCTGGTCATCATGTCCATGGGCAGCTGGTACATCATGTTCGTGAAGGTGTGGGAGCAGGCCAAGCTCTTCAAGGAAGCGCGCCGCGTGCAGGCGTCCTTCTGGCAGGCCGCCTCGGTGCAGGAAGGGGTCAACAACCTCAAGGCCGGCAGCCCGTTCCGCTTCATCGCCGAGAACGGCATCAAGGCCAGCTCGCACCATGAAGGCAAGCTGCTGGAGCAGATCGACCTCAACACCTGGGTCACGATGTCGATCCAGCGCGCCATGGACAACGTGTCCTCGCGCCTGCAGGACGGCCTGTCGTTCCTCGCCACCGTGGGCTCCACCGCCCCGTTCGTGGGCCTCTTCGGAACGGTGTGGGGCATCTACCACGCGCTGACGGCCATCGGAATTGCCGGCCAGGCTTCCATCGACAAGGTCGCGGGCCCGGTGGGCGAGGCGCTGATCATGACGGCCATCGGCCTCGCGGTCGCGGTGCCCGCGGTGCTCGGCTACAACTGGCTGGTGCGCCGCAACAAGGTGGCGCTCGAGCACCTGCGCGCCTTCAGCGCGGACCTGCACATGGTCCTCATGAGCGGCAATGCCGGCGGCGTCGCGCGCCGCCCGGCGGCCGCGGCGGCGAGGTAGTCCCGTGGCGATCACGGTCGGCCAGGACGCCGGCGCCGAAGACGAGGTGATGTCGGCCATCAACACCACGCCGCTGGTCGACGTGATGCTGGTGCTGCTGATCATCTTCCTCATCACCATCCCGGTGGTGATCCAGCAGGTGCCGGTCAGCCTGCCGAAGGAGCGCAACGTCCCGACGCAGACAAAGCCGGAGAACATCGTGATCGCCGTCAACAAGGACGGCGACGTCTTCTGGAACCTGGAGTACATGCGCGATTCGAAGGCGCTGTTCGACAAGCTGAAGACGGTCGCGGTGCTGGTCCCGCAGCCCGAGATCCACATCCGTGCCGACGAGGAGGCGCGCTACGAGTCCGTGGGCAAGGTGGTCGCCACGTGCCAGCGCGCGTCGATCCTCAAGATCGGCTTCATCACCGAGCCCCCGGCGCGCGTCGTCGGCGGCGGCTGAGGACCACGCCATGGCCATGAACGTAGGCAATCCGAATGCCGAGATGGAAGTCATGATCGACGTCAACACCACGCCGCTCATCGACGTGATGCTGGTGCTGATCGTGATGCTGATCATCACCATCCCGATCCAGACGCACGCGGTGAAGCTCAACATGCCGGTCGGCAACCCGCCGCCCCCCACGGAGCCCCCGCAGGTCGTGAAGCTCGACATAGACTTCGACGGCACCATCTTCTGGAACGGCGAGCAGATCGAGCCCGCAGCGCTGGACGATCGCTTCAAGGGCTCCGCCACCATGGCGGTGCAACCCGAGTTCCACCTGCGCCCCAACAAGCTCGTCACGTACAAGCACGTCGCCCACGTGATGGCGGCCGCGCAGCGCGACGGCATCACCAAGATCGGCCTGGTCGGCGCCGAGCAATTCCTCGACTAGAAACTTCCGGAGAGCCCGCATGAATCGCCCGTCCTTCGTTCCCGCCCTCGCCTGCGCGCTGCTGCTTGGTTTCGCCGGCGCCGCGGCCGCGCAGGGCACGGCCGGATCGGTGCGCCCGGAGGTGGGCAAGCCGCTGCAGGCGGCCAATGCGTTGGTCAAGCAGCGCAAGGGCCGCGAGGCGCTGGCGGAGATCGCCAAGGCCGAGGCCGTGCCCAATCGCACCACCTACGAGAACCAGGTGATCGCGCAGATGAAGGCCGCCGCGGCATCGACCTCCGGCGACTACGAGGCCAGCATCCGCGCGAACGAGGCGTTGCTGGAGTCCGGCCGCGTCACCGGCCGCGAAGCGGTCACGCTGGTGCAGGCAGTCGCGGTGGCGCACTACAACAAGAAGGATTACGCCAGCGCCGCGAAGTGGACGCAGCGCTACTTCAAGGAAGGCGGCACCGACCCGCAGATGCGCACCGTGCTGTTGCAGAGCTACTACCTCGGCAACGATTGCGGCAACGTGAACAAGATGCTCGGCGCGGGCAACGAGGACAGCAGCCGCAGGAGCTCCGAGGAGGAGCTGCAGATCCTCGCCAATTGCTACCTGCGCCAGAACGACACCGGCGGCTACGTGAACACCATCGAGAAGCTGGTGGTGCACTACCCCAAGAAGCAGTACTGGACCGACCTCCTCGCGCGCGTGCAGAAGAAGCCCGGGTTCTCGGACCGCCTCGGCGTGCACGTCTACCGCCTGCGCCTCGCTACCGGCAACATCAGCAGCGCCGCCGACTACATGGAGCTCACGCAGCTGGCGCTCCAGCAGGGCGTCCCCGCGGAAGCCAAGGTCATCATGGACAAGGGCTACGCCGCGGGCGTGCTGGGCAAGGGCGAGGAGGCCGCGCGCCACGAGCGCCTGCGCGCCCTGGTGACCAAGCAGCTCGAGGAATCCCAGAAGAACCGCGACAAGGACGAGAGGGAAGCGCTCGCGTCGAAGGACGGCAACGACCTCATCAAGGTGGGCCTCAACTACGTCTACGAGGGCAAGCCGGACAAGGGCTTCCCGCTGATCGACCAGGGAATCAAGAAGGGCGGCCTCAAGCGGCCCGAAGACGCGAAGCTGCGCCTGGGCGAAGCGCAGTTGCAGTCCGGGCGGCGCGAGAGCGGCGTGAAGACGCTGCGAGAAGTGAAGGGCAACGACGGCGCCGCCGACATCGCGCGGCTGTGGGTGCTGCACGCTCGCGCCTGAGCGAGCCATTACAAACTAGAATGCCCCTTGGCCCCGGACACAGGGGCTCCCGGAGGGGCCGATGTCCGAGCAGGAAAA
>DATLEL010000368.1:0-2844 GCA_035525255.1 Usitatibacter sp. | reverse complement strand
AGGGCGTCTTCGATGTCATCGGTGCGAACCGCCCAGTGAATCAGCGCGGGAGAGCGAGCAAGCCGCACCTGCATCGCCGGCGAATCGAGGTCGAACCAGCGGGCGCGGCCCGGCGGCGGCGCTTCGGGATCGACTGAAATGAGCTCGAGGTAGCGCCCCTCGCCCAGCGACAGCAAGCGGTTGTGCGTGCCCATGAGCACGTGCTTGCCGCCTGGGGAGAGGACGGCGCCGAGGCGCGACTCCAGCCACGCGGCGCCGTCCTCGAGGTTGCGCGCCGCGACGACGAGGTGGTCGAGGAGGATCAATCCAGCGTGATGCCCTCGTCGGACATCACTTTCTGCACCGCCTTGCGCGCGAGCACGCGGTCGACCAGCGCGGAGTAGTGCTTCAGGTCGCGCACCGGCATCTTCTGGCGGTTGCCCCAGCGGTAGAACACCAGCAGGTAGCCGTCGGCGACGGTGTACTGGTTCGCGATCGCCCACTTGTGGCCCTGCAGCAGGCCGTCGATCTCGCGCAGGTAGCCTTCGTAGCTCGAGCGCGCCTTGGCCTTGATCGCCTCGCGCGCGGCGTCTTCCTCGGCGTAGCGCTCCGGACGCACCAGGTGCGCATACGTGGTGTGTACGGTGTTGGAGAGCCACGCCATGGTCGAGACCAGCTTCGACTGGTCCCAGGTCTTCTTCGGCCAGACGCCGGCGTCCGGATGGCCGCCGCCCAGGTAGGTGAGGATGCCGACGTTCTCGGTCATCGGCTCGCCGTCCACCACCAGCGTCGGCACGCGCCCGCGCGGATTGAGCTTGAGGTACTCGGGCTTGCGCTGGTCGCCTTCGGCGAGGTTGAGCTTCTGGGTTTCGTACGGGATGCCGATTTCCTCGAGCGCGATGTGGGAAGCGAGCGAGCAGGCGCCGGGGGCGTAGTAAAGCTTCGCAGTCATGTTTCCTCCTAGAGCCGGGTGATGAGGGACGAGGTGTCGTTGCGGTTGCCGCCGGCCTTCGAGATCTCGTCGTAGTAGCCGGCCACGACCTGCGTGACCGGCAGCTTCGCGCCGTTGCGCTTCGACTCGTCGAGGCAGATGCCGAGGTCCTTGCGCATCCAGTCCACCGCGAAGCCGAAATCGAACTTGCGCGCGTGCATGGTCTTGCCGCGATTTTCCATCTGCCACGACTGCGCGGCGCCCTTGGAGATGACGTCCAGCACCAGCTCGGCGTCGAGGCCCGCCTTCTCCGCGAACGCGATGCCCTCCGAGAGCGCCTGCACCAGCCCCGCGATGCAGATCTGGTTGACCATCTTCGTGAGTTGTCCCGCGCCCGCGGGCCCGAGGAGCGTCACGGCGCGTCCGTATGAATCCATCACCGGCTTCGCGCGCCCGAAGGGACCCGCCTCGCCGCCGCACATGACCGTGAGCTTGCCGTTCTCCGCTCCCGCCTGGCCGCCGGAGACCGGGGCGTCGATGAAGTCCACGCCCTTCTCCTTCGCCGCGGCGAAGACCTTGCGCGCGCAATCTGCGGATGCGGTGGTGTGGTCGATCAGGATCGCGCCGCGCTTCATCGTGGAGAGCACGCCGTCCTTGCCGGTCGCGACCGCCATCACATCGTTGTCGTTGCCCACCATCAGCATCACGAAATCCTGGTCCTTCGCCGCCGCGGCCGGCGTGGCCGCGGACTTGCCGCCATGCTTCTTCACCCACTCCTCTGCTTTCGCGCCGGTGCGGTTGTACACCGTGACTTCGTGGCCCTTGGCCTTGAGGTGGCCGGCCATGGGGAACCCCATGACGCCGAGGCCGATGAATGCAACTTTTGCCGACATGTTTTTCTCCTGTAGCAACGATCAATTTACAGGGTTCGGAGGATCCCGGCCTTCGAGCACCGCGGTGAGGTTCGCAGCCGCGGTGTTGCACATCACGATGCGCGTGGCGCGCGAGGCGCTGCCGATGTGCGGCGTCATCACCACGTTGGTGAGCGCGAGGAAGCCGGGGTCCAGCTTCGGCTCGCCTTCGAATACGTCGAGCCCGGCACCGGCGATGCGCTTCGCGCGCAATGCTTCCACCAGCGCCGCATCGTCGACCACGCCGCCGCGCGCGCTGTTCACCAGGATCGCGGTCTTCTTCATCTTCGCGATTTCGGTTGCGCCGATGAGGTGGTGCGTCGCCGGGGAATAGGGCGCCATGACGACGACGAAATCCGATTGCGCCAGCAGCGTATCGCGATCGGCGTAGCTCGCGTTCAGGCGCTTCTCGTCGGCCTCGGGCAGGCGCGAGCGGTTGTGGTAGAGCACGCGCATGTCGAAGCCGAGCGCGCGCCGCGCGATGGCCTGGCCGATGCGCCCCATGCCGATGATGCCGAGCGTCGCGTGGTGGATGTCCTGGCCGAGGAAGTACTGCACGCCGAAGGCGATTTTCCAGTCCCCCGCCCGCACGTAGGCGTCGCCCTCCGCGATGCGGCGTGCCGCGGCCATGAGCAATGACCAGGTGAGGTCCGCGGTGGTGTCGTCCAGCACGCCGGGGGTGTTGGTGACGCGAATGCCGCGCCGCGTGCAGGCGCGCACGTCGATGTTGTTGTAACCGACCGCGATGTTCGAGATGACCTTGAGGTCCGGCGCCTGCGCGAGGATCGCCTCGTCGAAGCGGTCCATCACCGTGGCCATCGCCGCGCTCGCGCCCTGCAGCCGGCGCGCGAGCTCATCCGGGGTCCACGGCGTGTCGTCGTGGTTGTGCACCACTTCGAACCGGCTGCGCAACGACTCCACCACCTCGGGAAAGATCCCGCGCGTCACTACGACCTTCATCTCGCCCCTATTTGTACAGGACCTGCGGCAGCCACATGCCGATCGCGGGGAACATGTACAGCA
>DATLEL010000132.1:0-3193 GCA_035525255.1 Usitatibacter sp. | reverse complement strand
CGCGTCGCCCAGTCGAAGGTGGTGTAGACCATCTCGTCGGCGAACGATTTGTAATAGGTGCTCACGTAGCGCTCGTCGTCGCCCCAGATAGTGGTCATCGCTCCCGGCGGCAGCGGCGGGACGATGCAGAGCACGCCCTTTTCGTCGACGCCCACTTCACGCCCGGTCTCCTCGTGCTTCAACTTGAGGCGGTAGCCGTAGGCGGCGAACGACGGCGAGCCGAACTTGCGCGGGGTGTCCTCGATGCCCGGACACGCGGTGAGGATCGGCCAGCCCGACTCGGTCTGCCAGTAGTTGTCGACGATCTGCACGCCGAGCGAATCCGACACCCAGCGCGCCGTGGGCTCGTCCAGCGGCTCGCCGGCGAGGAACAGGTATCGCAGGCTCGACGTGTCGTACTTCTTCATCCACGCCGGGTCCTGCTTCTTCAGCACGCGGATGGCCGTCGGCGAGCTGAACATCGAGGTGACCCTGTAGTCGGCGACGATCTTCCACCACACGCCGCCGTCGGGGCGCATCGGCACGCCTTCGTACATGATCGTGGTCGAGCCGTTGATGAGCGGTCCGTAGACGATGTATGAATGCCCCACGACCCAGCCGATGTCCGAAGTGCAGAAATACACTTCGCCGGGCCTGGAAACGAAGATGTGGCGCATCGATGCGGCAAGCGCCACGGCGTAGCCGCCGGTATCGCGCTGCACACCCTTTGGCTTGCCGGTGGTACCGCTGGTGTAGAGGATGTAGGACGGCTCGTTCGACTCGAGCCAGGTCACCGGCACCTGGGCACCCGCGTGCTTCTCGCGCTCGTCGGCGTAGTCGATGTCGCGACCCGGCACACGCGCTGTCGACTTATCGATGCCGCGGTCGACGATCACGACGCGCTTCGGAGGCGAGCCCGCGATACGGATCGACTCGCTCACCAGGGGCAGCAGCGGGATCGTCTTGCCCATGCGCATCCCGGCATCGCTGGTGACCAGGACCTTGGGCCGGGCATCGTCGATGCGCGCGGCGAGGCTCGCCGCCGCGAAACCGCCGAACACGACCGAGTGGATCGCGCCCAGCCGCACCGTGGCCAGCATCGCGAACACCGCCTCCGGCGTCATCGGCATGTAGATGAGGACACGGTCGCCACGGCCCACGCCGAGCGAGGCGAGGATCGCCGCGAAGCGATTCACCTCGTCATGCAGCTGCGCGTAGGTGAAGGTGCGCGTCTGGTCCACCTCGGTGGAGATCCAAACCAAGGCGTTTTGCGAAGCCCGAGTAGCGAGGTGGCGATCGACGGCGTTGTAGCAAAGGTTGGTCTCGCCTCCCACGAACCACGAGCGGAATGGCGGCTTCGAATACTCCAGGACTTTCGAGAACGGCCGGTGCCAGTCGATGAGCTTCGCCTGTTCCGCCCAGAATTCGTCCGGCGATGCGACGGAACGCGCGTAGGTGGCGGCGAGAGTGGCCACGGCTAGCGATTCACGTCGACGACGACACGGCCACGGATCCGTCCGGCGAGGATCTCGGGCGCCACCTCGAGGGAATCGGCGAGGCGTATCTCGCGGGTCATGGACTCGAGCTTCGCCAAATCCAGGTCGTGGGCGAGCTTCTTCCAGGCCGCTTCGCGCACGCTGCGGCTGGCCGTCACGCTGTTGATCCCGGCGAGCGTGACGCCGCGCAGGATGAACGGCGCGACCGATGTCGCGAGGTCCATGCCCTGCGCGAGGCCGCAGGCGGTGACGACGCCGTTCGCCTGCGTCTGCGCGCACGCGTTCGCGAGGGTATGGCTGCCGACGGAGTCGATCACGCCGGCCCAGCGCTCCTTCTGCATCGGCTTGCCGGGCGCCGAGAGCTGCGCGCGGTCCATCACCTCGCCCGCGCCCAGCGACTTGAGGTAATCCGCCTCCCCCAGGCGGCCGGTGGAAGCCACGACGCGATAGCCCCAACCCGCCATGATCGCAATGGCGACGCTGCCCACGCCGCCGGCGGCGCCGGTCACGAGGATCTCGCCCTTCTCCTTGGTGACCCCGAGGGCCTCGAGCCGCATCGCGCACAGCATCGCGGTGTAGCCCGCGGTGCCGATCGCCATCGCCTGGCGCGTGGTGAGGTTCTTCGGCAGCCGCACCAGCCAATCCCCGTCGAGGCGCGCCTTCTGCGCGAGGCAGCCCCAGTGGGTCTCGCCCACGCCCCAGCCGTTGAGGATCACCTTGTCGCCCGGCTTCCACGCGGCGTGCTCGCTCGCCTCCACCGTGCCCGCGCCGTCGATGCCGGCCACCATGGGGAATTTACGCACCACCGGGGACGCATTGGTGATCGCGAGGCCGTCCTTGTAGTTGATCGTCGAGTATTCGACCGCGAGGGTCACGCTGCCCGCGGGCAGGTCGTTGGTGTCCACCTGGGCGACGCGCGCCTGGAACCTGTCGCCGTCCTTCACCAGCTGGATCGCCTTGAAAACCGTGAACGTCTGCGTGTCGTGCAGTCCCTTGGACACTTGCCGCTCCTATTTCTCCAGCACCCTGGGATTCTCCGCCGAAGCGTGCTTGCGCGAGAAGTAATCGCGCGACTGCATCTCGCGCAGGCGGCTCGCGGTGCGCACGAACTCCCTGTGCACCATGCGCTCCGGCGCGGTCGCCTCCGGCGAAGGCGCGATGAGGTCCTCCGGCTGCGTCTCGGCCGACAACACCAGCTTCACACGCTGGTCGTAGAAGACGTCCACCAGCCAGGTGAAGCGGCGCACCACGTCGGTCTGGGCGGCCGTCATGCGCTTCACGCCCGAGATCAACACGGTGTGGTACGCGCTCGCGATCTCGAGGTAGTCCACCTGCGAGCGCGGCTTCTCGAAGAGCTCGGCGAAGTCGAACCAGATGACGCCCTTGGAGCGGCGCCGGTAGGCGATGGTGCGCCCGCCCACGTCGATCACCCCGTCGGAGGCGAACGTGGCCTTGGTCATGGCCTCGAAGAAGCGGGCGAGCTGCGCATCGGCCTGCTCGTCGATGGGGGTGTAGTACACGCCGAGGCTATCCAGCAGGCGGCGGCGGTGGTCCACCGCGCCTGCGAGCGCCACCACGTCCAGGTCGCGCTTGAGGATCTCGACCGCAGGCAGGAAACGCGCGCGCTGCAGCCCGTTCGGATAGAGATCGTCGGGCTTGTAGTTGGAGGTCATCACCAGCACCACCCCCTTCTCGATCAGCAGCTCGAGCAGGCGGGC
>DATLEL010000358.1:0-4883 GCA_035525255.1 Usitatibacter sp. | reverse complement strand
CACGCTGCGCCTCGAAAACCCGGGACTCGAGCACACGGCTCCAAGCATCTCCCGCAGAACCGTATCCGACGAGCGTGCCGCGGGCGCCGCATCGCACGGGTTGGAGCTGCTGCAGCAAGGCTTCACCGTCGACCAGGTGGTGCACGACTACGGCGACCTCTGCCAGGCGGTCACCGAGCTCGCCGTGGAGCTCGAGCAGAAGTTCAACGCCGATGAATTCCGCACGCTCAACCGCTGCCTCGACGACGCCATCGCCGACGCCGTCAGCGAGTACGGCATGCAACGCGACCGTGACGTCGCAAGCGCCGGCTCGCGGGCGATGAACGAAAAGCTGGGAAGTCTCGCCCACGAAATCCGCAACCTGGTGAACACGGCCACACTCGCCTTCGCAGTGATGAAGCGGGGCAGCGTCGGCACCGGCGGCGCCACTGCCGCCGTGCTCGATCGCAGCCTCGCGGGTCTCACGCTGCTCACCGAGCGCGCGCTGGCGGAAGTGCGTCTCACCGCCGGCCTCACTCCGCGGCTCGAGCTGATGGCGATCAACGCCTTCATCGCGGAGGTCCAGGTCGGCGCGGGGCTCGCCGCGGCCGAGAAAGGGTGCCAGCTGAGCGTGCATTCGGTGGAACCCGGCGTCGCGGTCAACGCCGACCGCCAGCTGCTGCATTCCGCCGTCTATAACCTCATGCAGAACGCCTTCAAGTTCTCGCGGCCGGGATCGCATATCTCGCTTTCAGCCATGGCCCGGGACGATCGCGTCCTCATTGACGTCCAGGACCAATGTGGGGGGCTGCCGCCGGGCAAGGCCGAAGCCATATTCCGCGCCTTCGAGCAGCACGATCCCAATCGCAGCGGTGTCGGGTTGGGGCTGTCCATCGCCCGCCGCGCGGTCGAGGCATGCGGCGGACAGCTTCGCGTCCGCGACCTGCCCGGCGCGGGATGCGTATTCACGATCGACCTGCCGCGCGCCACGAAGCTGCCCGCCGGACCGTCAGGTCAGGTTGAAGAACTCCCGGCTTCCCCGGATGTTGTCCATACGCTCCAGTAGCAGGTCCAGGTGCTCGGACTTGTCGACGAAATTCAGCCGCTCGCTGTTGACGATCAGTAGCGGGCTGTCGGCGTAGTTGTAGAAGTAGCGCGTATACGCCTCGGACAGGCCGCGAAGGTAGTCCTCGCCGATGCCCGTCTCGATCGGATTGCCGCGTTTTCGGACGCGGTGCACCAACGTGTCCACGGAAGCCTGCAGGTACACCACCAGGTCCGGCACCGGCGCCTGCGGCCTCACGTGCTCGTAGATCTTGGTGTAGAGCTGGTACTCCGCGTCGTCCAGCGTGAGCCGCGCGAAGAGCGGGTCCTTCGCGAGCGTGAAATCGGCGACCACCGGCTTCGCGAACAGGTCCGGCTGCTTCAGCGCCTCCAGCTGCCCGACACGCTGGAACAGGAAGAAAAGCTGCGTCGGCAGCGCGTAGCGGCGCATGTCGCGATAGAACAGCGGCAGGAACGGGTTGGCCTTCGGGTCCTCCAGCACCACCGAAGCATTAAGGCGCTCCGCCAGGCGCTTGGCGAGGCTCGTCTTGCCGCAGCCGATGGGACCTTCGACCACGATGTGGCGATGCCTCACCTCGACACCTGCCGCAGGCATTCGCGCGCCGTGCCGTGCCCCGGAATCACCGCGTCGGGCCAGACCTCCACCAGCGGCACCAGCACGAAGGCCCGCTCGTGGGCACGCGGATGGGGAATCGCGAGCCCCGGCTCGTCGACGACGCGGTCGCCGTAAAGAACGATGTCGAGGTCGAGCGTGCGTGGGCCGTTCGGGATGGTCCGCACGCGGCCGCGCCGCTTCTCCACCGCGAGCAGTGCATCCAGCAGGTCGCGTGGCGTGAGCGCGGTCTCGACCAATGCGCAGGCGTTGACGAAGTCCGGCTGGTCGACGAAGCCCACGGGTGCCGTGCGATAGAGCCGCGAGCGGCGCACGATCTCGGTGCCCGGCAATGCGGCGATCTCGTCGAAGCCGCGCTGCACCTGCGCTTCGGGATCGTCGAGGTTGGAGCCCAACGCCACCACGGCCCTCAAGCCTCCTCCGCCTCGCCGCCGGCCGGCGGCGCGCCGTCCTCGGGTTTCTTCTTGCCCCGCCGGCGGCGGCGCTTCTTCTTCGGGCCCGACTCGTCGCTCACCAGCATGCGCTCGCGCTCGTCGGGGTTCGCATGCTGGAAGCGCTCCCACCAATCGGCGGCTTCCTGCGGCGCATCCGCCGAGGTGGCCCGCAGCGCGAAGAAATCGTAGGCGGCGCGGAAGCGCGGGTGCTCGAGCAGCCGGTAGGGGCGATGGCCGCCGCGCTGCAGGAAGCGCGGCTGCATCAGCCACAGCTCCTTCATGGTGGCGTCGAAGCGCCGCGGGATGGCGAGCGTGTCGCGCTGCTCGTCGAGGGCCTCGTGCATGGCCGAGTGCAGCGCGGGGATGGTCGTCTGGCCCTGGGACTCGAAGCGCTTCAGGTTCTTCTGCACCTGGCCCCATAGCAGGGCCGCGAGCAGGAAGGCGGGCGACACCGGCTTGTCGGCGGCGAGCCGCTCGTCGGTGGCGCGCAGCGCCGCCATGGCGAACGGTCCCGTGTCCGCATCCTCGAGCGCGGTGTCGAGGAGCGGCAGCAGGCCGTGGTGCAGCTCGAGCTCGCGCAGCACGCGCACGCAATCGACGGCGTTGCCCGATAGCAGCAGCTTGAGGATCTCCTCGAAAAGCCGCGCCTGGGGGACGTTCTCCAACAGGTGCTTGAGCTCCCGGATCGGCTCGCGCGTCTTCGGATCCACGGTGAGCCCGAGCTTGGCCGAGAGGCGTGCGGCTCGCAGCATACGCACCGGATCCTCGCGGTAGCGGGTCGCGGCGTCGCCGATCATCACCAGCTTCTTCGCCTTCAGGTCCTTCATGCCGTGGACGTAATCCCAGACCTCTTCCTTGACGGGGTCGTAGAAGAGCGCGTTCACGGTGAAATCGCGGCGCAGCGCGTCCTCGGCCTGGGTGCCGAAGACATTGTCGGAGAGCATGCGGCCGTGCTCGTCGCGGTTCTCCTCGTCGGCCTCGCGGGCGAAGTGGGCGCGGAACGTGGAGACCTCGACCATTTCCGCGCCGCAGAGGACGTGCACGATCTGGAAGCGCCGGCCGATGATGCGCGAGCGGCGGAACACCGCGCGCACCTCTTCGGGCGTGGCGCTGGTGGCGATGTCGAAGTCCTTCGGGCGGCGGCCGAGCAGCAGGTCGCGCACCGCGCCGCCGACCACGAAGGTAGCGAAGCCCGCGCGCTGCAGCTCCTCGCAGGTGCGGCGGGCGCACTTGCTGATGAGGTCCTTCTGGATGCCGTGCTTGTCGCGGCCGTAGATGGTCGGGCGCGCGTCCTTGTGCGTCACCGTGTCCCTGCGGCCGAACAACTTGTCGATGTATTTCTTGATCATTGTTTTCCTGGCTGCCCCGCTTCGCGGGATTACTGGCCTTCTGTTAGCGCAATGAGATGACCTCCCAACCTTGCCGCTGCGCATGCGCCAGCAAGGTAGGGTCGGGGTCGACTGCAACGGGGTGGGTGACCAGTTCGAGCAGCGGCAAGTCGTTGAGCGAATCGCTGTAGAACCAGCTCTCGAAGTCCTCGAGCCGCTCCCCGCGAGCAGCGAGCCAGCCGTTCACCCCGTCGATCTTGCCCTCGCGGAAATTGGGCTTGCCGCGCGGCTTGCCGGTGAACCGTCCCTCCACCTCTTCGATGTCGGTGGCGATGAGGTGTTCCACGCCCAGCTCGCGCGCGATCGGGGCGGTGATGAAGCGATTGGTGGCGGTCACGATCGCGGTGAGCGCATCGCGATGCCGGCTCACGATTTCGGCCGCGCGCGGCGCGATGATGGGACGCACGCGCTTCGCCATGAAATCGGCGTGCCACGCGTCCAGTTGCTCCCGCGGGTGGTGGGAGAGCGGTGCCAGCTGGAAATCGAGGAACGCATGGATGTCCAGCGTGCCGTCCTTGTAGCGCTCGTAGAACCAGTCGTTGCGCGCGTCGTATTCGTCCGCGTCGAGCACGCCCGCCTCGATCAAATGCTGGGCCCAGGCGTAATCGCTGTCGCCGACGAGAAGCGTGTTGTCGAGGTCGAAGAGCGCGAGCTGCTTCTTCACGGGCGTGCGATCGGCAGCTGCGGCTGCATCGCCGCCTTGAGGAGGGGCACCGTGATGGGCCGCCCCGTCTCGAGCGAATAGCGGTCCAGCTCGTCGAGGGCCGCCATGAGCGAGCCCATGTCGCGGCGCGCGTGGGTGAGCAGATACGCGGAAACTTCCTCGGAGAGCGCGAAGCCGCGCGAGCGTGCGTGCACCGCGAGGGCCGAGCGCTTCTCCTCGTCGGTGAGCGGCAGCACGCGGTAGGTGAGTCCGGTGGCGAGGCGCGTCGCGAGATCGCGGCGCAGCGCCACGTCGCGCGGCGCGGCCGAAGCAGTGACGAGGAGGAAATCGAACGCGCGCTCATTGAAATCGTTGAAGAGCGCGACCTGCGCCGCGTCGTCGAGCGCCTCGACGCCATCGATCACGCGGAAGCCCGGCCGGCCGCGCGTGGCGTCGCCAAAAGCGGTGGCGAGATGGCTCTTGCCCGCGCCCTTTTCGCCCCACATGTATACGACACGCTCGGCAGCGGCACCGGCCGCGGCGCCCTCCAGGACGTGGAAGAGCTCCGAATTGCCGCCGTGGACAAAGTTTTCGAAGGTTGGCGCGGGCGCCTGGGTGAAGTCGAGGAGGAGCTGCCTCATGGGGTTCCTGGGCCGGCGCCGCTTCGGAGGAATTCCGTCGGACGGCTTGGCCCCGGCGCGGGCGATGCAAGGTGCAGCCACGCGGGATACCGGAATCTTAGCAAGAACTGACCTAAAATC
>DATLEL010000339.1:0-2177 GCA_035525255.1 Usitatibacter sp. | reverse complement strand
CAGGTCCTCGTGCGCGAACGCCTGCACCGTGCGGATCTCGTGCAGCGTCTCGTCCACGTGGCTGGAGACATCGGCCACGCGGTCCTGCACCGCGCGCGACAGCCGCCGCACGCGCAGCCCGAGGAGCCCGATGGGCAGCAGAACCACCGGCATGCAGGCGAGCGCCAGCACCGTGAGCTTCACGCTGGTGAAGAAGAGCATCGCCACGCAGCCCACCATGGTGATCGCCATGCGCAGCGAATAGAGCAGCGTGCCGCCCATCACCGCCTCGATGAGGGTCACGTCGTTGGTGACGCGCGAGGCTACTTCGCCGGTGCGCGCCTCCTCGTAGAAGCCGGGAGAGAGCGTGAGCAGATGGTCGTAGATGCGCCGCCGCAGGTCGGCGGTGAAGCGCGCCCCGATCCAGTAGACGTTGTAGACCCTGAACCAGGTCAGCACGCCGAGCGCCGCGATGAGCCCCGCGAGGGAGGCGAGCGTGCGGTCGAGGAGCGCCTCCTGGCCGCGCGAGAAGCCCTCGTCGATCACCAGCTTCAGGCCCTGGCCGATCACCAGCACCATCCCGGCCGACAGCACGATCGCCACGAGGGCGACCGCGATCCGGCCGCGATACGGGAGGAGAAGCCGGAAGAGCGGCAGCAGCCTGCGCAGCGGCGCTAGCCTCCGCGGCGAATGCTGGGACGCTGCACGTTGCCGGTGACGACGAACGAGCCGCGGTCCTGCGCCACCTGCGAGCGGATCTCGAGCGAGAGGCGCCCGTTCAACGCGCCGTTGCCGCCCAGGTCGACGCTGCCGTTGCCGCGCAGCACGCCGCCCTGGAGGTTCACGTTGCGGTAGGAGACGCGGTTGTCGGCGGCGGCGAGCTCGCCCGCCAGCTCGACGAACTTGGTGACGCCCGCGCGCTGCCCGGCGGAATCGGACTGCATCACCGCCACCAGGTCCACGTTGCTGATGGTGCCGTCGCCCACGCGGAACTTGCCCTGGGAGCGCGTCGCGGCGAACAGCTGCTCGACCGAAGGCCCTTCGGCGGCGAAAGTGAAGTTGCCGTCGGCCCTGCCGGTGATGACGATCGCCTTCGTGAAGGCACCGACCAATTGCTGCACGTTCACCTTCGCGAGCGCCAGGTCGCTTTCGAGGCGCACGCCCGAGCCCCAGGTGATGCGCAGCGTCCCGTTCACCTTGCCCTCGAACGCGTCGGCCTCGAATTCAGGCACCAGGATCTCGTTGCCGGACCAGGTCCCCTTGAGGCGCACGCCGTTCACCACCATCGGCGCGCCCACCGGCAGTGGCATGTTGGACGCGGTGCCGTCGAACTCGAAGCCCTTCTCCACCGGCTTCAGCCCCACCGACCAGTTGGTGGAGTTCAACGCCGCCTGGCGCATGACGCCATCGCGGCCGAACTGCAGGTTCGCGTTGAACGCACCGAGGGGCGGCTTCACGTCGAGCTGCACGTTCTTCAGCGTGATGCGGTCGATGCCGCCCGCTTCCGCCTTGCCCTCGGGCTTGCCCCACGCCGGCAGCCGCTTGACCGCCTCGGGGCTCAGCTTCACGCCGTCCAGCTCGATCGCATTGATGGCGAGCTTGTCGCCGAAGAGCGTGGTGATGTCGAGGTAGATGCGGCCTTCCTGCGCGGTCGCCTCGAGCAGCTGTCCCACCGTCACGTTCTGCACCTTGAGGTGCGGCGTGGGGATCGGGCGGAACACCATCGCGTCGATCTTCACCGTGTCGTTGAGCCACGCCGACATCGACTTCTCGACCTTGGCGGTATAGGGCCGCAGCGGCAGCACCATCAGCAGGGCGACGCCGCCCAGCAGCAGCAGCACCAGCGTGGCGAGCGCCGTGCGCAGCAGGTTGCCGCGGCGCTTGGGGCGGCGCTTGGCACCTGCCTTGGCGCTGTCGGGCGCGACGTCGTCGGCCTCGACGCGCGTGCGCAGCACCTCGGCGATTTCGCGCGCGCGGCGGGCCTGGTCGGCGCGCAGCCGCTCGTCCTCGTCCGACTCGGCCTTCTCCTTGGCCGCCATGTACGCCTTGGCCTGGGCCTTGCCCTCGATCTCGGCGCGCTTGGTCATGTCGCCTTCGAGCTCGGCCTGGACCTTGGCGCGAGTGTCCTCGGCGATGGTCTCGCGTGCGCGCATCTCGATCCGCGCGCGCATCTCGGCCTCTTCCTTCGCCTTCCTCTC